>CANRML010000130.1 GCA_947631725.1 uncultured Clostridia bacterium | reverse complement strand
TCTTACAATAGCTGTTAATGTAGAACTAAATTATCTTTATTTTTTATTAAATAGATTTTACTTTTTTAATTAACTAAATAAAAAAAGTTAAAAAAATTAAAACTTTTGTTTGACATTTTTTTGTTTGTATGATAGAATATAAAAAAATCGAGAAATGGAGTGATAGATATGCCAAAAAAGAAAGAGGAATTAAATAAAAGAGAAAAAGCAATTCTAAAATTTATCGAAAAACAAATAATGAAGGATGGATATCCACCATCAGTTAGAGAAATCGGACAAGCAGTAGATTTAAAATCAACAGCAACTGTACATGGGTACTTAGAAAAACTAGAGAAAAAAGGATATATCAAAAAGAAAGATAAAAAAGGAAGAACATTAAGACTACTAAAAGGAACAGCTGGAGAAGCAAAAACAACATCAAGCAAGGACTTCTATACTCAAAAAGAACTAGTAGATGTACCAGTAGTAGGTAAGATTACTGCAGGGATGCCAATTTTAGCAGTAGAAAATGTAACAGATACATTTCCAATTCCAATTGATTTTGTTGGTAATTCAGACTGCTTTATGCTAACAGTTAGAGGAGAAAGCATGATTGAAGCAGGAATTTTAGATGGAGACTACATATTAGTTAAAAAACAAAGTAGTGCAAACAATGGTGAAATTGTTGTAGCATTAATAGAAGATGAAGCAACAGTAAAAACATTTTATAAAGAAAAAGACCATATTCGTTTACAACCAGAAAATAGTACAATGGATCCAATAATTGTACCAAACTGCGAAATTTTAGGAAAAGTTGGTGGAGTATTTAGAAAAATGTAGTTAATAGATAAAACTATAAATAGTGGGGAGCAATTTGGCTCCTTTTTTCTATTCACATAAAATTCACAAAGCAAATATTGACAATAGACTTGATATAGCATATAATAAAAAAATAGGTAAAATATTGGTACAGGAGGAAAAAAATGTTAAAAGTATTAAAAAACCTTAAGTATTCTTTTTGGAGTGTTATTGTTATAATAATATTTTTAGTAATACAATCACAAACAGATTTGGCTTTGCCAGAATATACATCAAAAATTGTAAATGTAGGAATACAATCAGGTGGAATAGAAGATGCAGTTCCAGAAGTAATAGGAGAAAAACAATTACAGTTAATAAAGCTATTAGCTTCAAGTGAAGATATTTCACAAATAGAGAATAGCTATATTAAAGCAACAGAAAATTTAAATAAAATTGAAATAAAAAGAGCAGAAGAACTTTTAGGAAAAGACTATAAAGAAAAAGATGCATATATTTTAAAAGATATAGATAAAAAAGAAAGAGAAGAATTATCAGATAAAATGACAATACCTGTTTTAGGAATTGTAGCAATAGATAATTTAAACATTTCAGAAACAATTCCACAAGAACAAATGATGCAAATGCTAGAACAATATAAATCTAAAACAGATGGGATGGAAGAATCTATAAAAAATCAAGCAGCAATAGCAGGAGTAAAATCTATTTATGAAAAATTAGAAGTTAACACAGATAAAATTCAAAATAGATATATTTTTGAAACAGGTTTGCAAATGCTTGGAATTTCACTTATTACTATGATATCAGCAGTAACTGTTATGCTATTTTCTGCAAGAGTAGCTGCAAAATTAGGAAAAACATTAAGAGAAAAAGTATTTAAGAAAGTAATCAATTTTTCAACAAAGGAACTAAGAGAATTTTCAACAGCATCACTAATTACACGTAGTACAAATGATATTCAACAAATACAACAACTATTAGCAATATTATTTAGAGTTGTAGTTTATGCACCAATTATTGCAATAGGAGGATTTGTAAAGGTTTTAACTTCAACAGATCATGTACTTAGTTGGATTATTGCTGTTGTAATAATAGCGACATTATTTGTTGTTGCAACTTTATTTATTATTGTAATGCCAAAATTCAAAAAATTGCAAACATATGTAGATAACCTAAATGGTGTAGCAAGAGAAATCTTAACAGGACTTCCAGTTATAAGAGCATTTAATAAAGAGAAAAAAGAAGAAGAAAGATTTGGAAAAGCAAATACAGATTTGAAAAAAGCAAATATTTTTGTAAATAGGGCGATGTCACTAATGATGCCACTTTTGATACTAATTATGAACATTGCAATGATATTAGTTATTTGGTATGGAGGACATAGTGTAGATGAAGGTATCTTACAAGTAGGAGATATGATGGCATTTATTCAATATATGATGCAAATTGTAATGAGTTTCTTGATGATATCAATGGTATCAATCATGTTACCACGTGCTTCTGTATCAGCTAAACGTATCAATGAAGTTTTAGAAACAGAACCAAATATACAAGATAAAAAGGAATTAAAGAAATTTGACGAAACTAAAAAAGGATTAGTAGAATTTAAAAATGTATCATTTAGATATCCAGATGCAGATGCTGAGATATTAGAAGATATAAATTTTGTTGCAGAACCAGGAAAAACAACTGCAATTATAGGTAGTACAGGTAGTGGTAAATCTACAGTGGTAAACCTTATTCCAAGATTTTATGATGTTACA
>CANRML010000129.1 GCA_947631725.1 uncultured Clostridia bacterium | reverse complement strand
ACAAAAAAGACACAAAATCACGTTATAAATAAAAATGAAATTTAGAAAAGGAGTAGGAAAATGTATATTTTAAAAAACAGTTTTATTTCAATTATTAGAAACAAAGGGAGAAACATCTTAATAGGAATAATAATTCTTGTTATAGCATGTAGTGCAACAGTAACATTAGCAATAAGGAACACAGCAAACACATTAGTAAAAAACTACAAAGAATCAAATGAAATAATAGCAACAATTTCATTTGAAAGGCAAAAACTAGCTGGAGAATTCCAAGGAGGAGAAGATGCTAAAAAAAGCAATATAGAAGCATTTAACAATATAGAAGCTCTAACATTGGAAAATATAAAAACATATGGAGAAAGCAATTACTTAAAAGATTACTATTACATATATAGTACATCTTTAAATAGTGATACACTCACAAAAGCAACAGATTCATATGAATATGAAGTAGAAGACACACAAACAACTACAAGCTCAACAAGTACAACAACAGGCGGAAGTAACAATATGGGAAGAGGACCAGGAGGAGAAAGACATACAATAACAAATAACAATACAACAACAGTAATTACAAGAAGCAAAGAAAAATTTGAAAGTCAAAAAAATCTAACAGGGGATTTTGAACTAAATGGTTATTCATCATATGATGCTATGACAGAATTTGTAAATGGCACATATCAAATAACAGAAGGAGAGATGATAACAGACTTCACAAATCAAGAATGTGCGATTAGTTCAGAACTAGCAACATTAAATGAAATATCAGTAGGAAGTACAATAACCCTAAAAAATCCTAATACAGAAAAAACATATGACTTTGTTGTAAAAGGAATATATAAAGACAACTCAAAAATGGATGACACAATGAATATGTATTCTCCATCAGCTAATAAAATTATTACAGGAAGTAGTGTCATAGAAAAATTAGTAGCAGAAGATAGTACACTTGTAACAAATATAACACCATCATTTATTTTACAAAATGAAGAATCAATAGAACCATTTTCAGAAGAACTAAAACAAAAAGGGCTTAGTGAATATTATACAGTAAACACAAACTTAGAAGAATTAAACCAAGCAACAAAATCAATAGAAAATGTAAAAACTTTTGCAACCACCTTTCTTATAATCACCTTAATAATTGCATCTATAGTACTATTTGTAATAAATATGATAAATATAAGAGAAAGAAAATATGAAATAGGAGTATTTAGAACAATAGGAGTTAGTAAATTAAAACTAACAATTCAATTTGTATTAGAATTACTAATAGTAGCAACAATAACACTATGTATAGGAGCAGTAGTAGGAACATTTTTAGCACAACCTGTAGGAAATAGTTTACTTGCAAATGAAATAGAAGCAAGTAAAGCATCAGAAGAAGAAATTTCAAACAACTTTGGAAGAGAAGGCAAGGAACCAATGGAAATGAACTTTAGGCGTGGTCAAGTAGAAGTCCAAAAAATAGATACAATAAATGCAGTCGTTGATGTAACAGTAATAGCACAATTATTAGGAATAGGCATTTTATTAACAGTTATTAGTAGTTTAGCATCAATGATTAGTATTCAAAGATTTTCACCACTAACAATCTTGAAAGAGAGGTCTTAAAAAATGGGAATATTAAAATTAGAAAATGTAGGATATAGATACAAAGACGCACCAAAAGACAACTATGTATTTAAAAATATAAATTATGAATTTGAACAAGGAAAAATGTATGCTATAAAAGGTAAAAGTGGAAGTGGAAAAACAACTTTATTATCACTTATAACAGGACTAGAAAAATGTACAGAAGGAAATATAATATATGATGGAAAACCACTCAAAAAAATGAATTTAGACAAATATCGTAATACAGATATAGGTATAGTATTTCAAAGCTATAATTTATTACCAAGATTAACTGCAATAGAAAATATCATACTATCAATGGATGTAAGCCAAGTAAAAGTAAAAAATAAAAAACAAAAAGCCCTAGAGCTTATGAAGGAAGTAGGTTTATCAGAAGAGCAAAGTAAAAGAAAAATTCTAAAACTATCAGGAGGAGAACAACAAAGAATTGCAATAGCAAGAAGCTTATCATATAATCCAAAAATAATTATTGCAGATGAACCAACAGGAAACTTAGACAAAGAGACAGAAGGTGAAATCTTAAAAATATTCAAACATTTAGCAAAAGAGGAAAATAAATGTGTAATCATAGTTACACACTCTCAAAATGTATGTGATGTAGTGGATGAAATATATGAATTAAAACCAAGTAACAAATAGAAAAATAGTGTAAAATTATGGAATTATAAAAAATTATGATATTTTAATAATGAATTTGTATATATAATTTATGATAAAAAAATAAATATTTCATGAGTCTATATGGAGGTTACTAAAATATATACTCATAGAAAAGAAATATAAGATTCTAATTTACGTATTGACTCTTTTATTTTCCAATTTGTAATAAAGAATATTTAGTATAAAAGGAATATATAAAGAAAAAATAAAGAAATTAGTAGAATATAAACTAGAAGACTTAGGAAATATCAATAATAGGAGAAAAAATGGAAAAAGATAAATATTTATTATAAAGGATTATTGAATACAAATATAGATAAATGAGAGGTAATAAATAGGA
>CANRML010000128.1 GCA_947631725.1 uncultured Clostridia bacterium | reverse complement strand
TTAAATTGTAAGGTTCTTGCTGACTTTCCAGATTCCAAAGTTTGTAATATTTTTTCTAGTAAATCAATTTCAATTTGGTATTTCTTATCTGCCTTTAAATTTTTCTTTGCTTTGTCTAATCTTTTATTTACTGTTTCAATATCTGCAAAGATCAATTCTAAATTTATAGTTTCAATATCTCTAATTGGATCTATACTTCCATCTACATGTACTACATTTGTATCTTCAAAACATCTTACTACTTCTACTATAGCATCTGTTTCTCTAATATGTGATAAAAACTGATTTCCTAATCCTTCTCCTTTGCTCGCTCCTTTTACTAGTCCTGCAATGTCTACAAACTCAATAATTGCATGTGTAGTTTTTTGAGGATTATACATTTGGGTTAATTTATCTAATCTTTCATCTGGTACAGCTACAACTCCTACATTTGGCTCTATCGTGCAAAATGGGTAGTTAGCACACTCTGCACCAGCTTTTGTTATGCTATTAAATAAAGTGCTTTTCCCTACGTTTGGTAATCCTACAATTCCTAATTTCATATTATTTGTTCCTTTCTAATTATTTTCTTTTATTAATTTCTTCTTGAATTTTTTTGATAAATTCCTCAATTTGCTTTGTGCCTTCATCTCCTAGTTCTCTTGAGCGTACTGCAACTGTATTAGTTTCTTGTTCTTTATCTCCAACTACTAACATATATGGAACTTTTTCCATTTGAGTCTTTCTAATCTTGTATCCTACTTTTTCATTTGATGTATCTATTTCCACACGGATTCCTTTTTCAAAAAGTTCATCATATATTTTTTTTGCATATTCTAAATGTTTTTCACTTATTGGTAGAATCTTAACTTGAACTGGTGCTAGCCAAGTTGGAAAAGCTCCTGCAAAATGTTCAATTAAAATACCTATAAATCTTTCAATACTTCCAAATATTACACGATGTAACATAACTGGTCTATGTTTTTCTCCATCTTCTCCAATATATGTTAAATCAAATCTTTCTGGCATTTGGAAATCTAATTGGACTGTTCCACATTGCCAACTTCTTCCTAAACAATCCTTAATATGGAAGTCAATTTTAGGTCCATAGAATGCTCCATCTCCTTCATTTAATTCATATGGTATTTTTAAATCTTCTAAAACTTTCTTTAATGTACTTTCTGCCATATTCCATAGTTCATCACTTCCCATAGAGTCTTCTGGTCTTGTTGATAGTTCTACTGAATATGGGAATCCGAATAAGCTATACACTTTGTCAACTAATTTTATTACACCTGCAATTTCTGTTTCCATTTGTTCTGGTAAGCAGAAAATATGTGCATCATCTTGAGTAAAGCATCTAACACGGAATAATCCATTTAATTCTCCTGATTTTTCATGTCTATGTACTAAACCTAGTTCTCCTGCTCTTATTGGTAAATCACGATATGAATGCATATCACGTTTATATACTATCATACCTCCAGGGCAGTTCATTGGTTTTATTCCAAAGTCTACATCATCAATCTTTGTTGTATACATATTGTCTTTATAATGATCCCAATGTCCTGAACGATGCCATAATTCCTCATTTAGTATCATTGGTGTTTTTATTTCTACATATCCATTTTCTATATGTATTTTTCTCCAAAAATCTTCTAATACATTTCTTAAAATCATACCTTTTGGTAAGAAAAATGGAAATCCTGGTCCTTCTGGTGAAATCATGAATAAATCTAGTTCTTTTCCTAATTTTTTATGGTCTCTTTTTTTAGCTTCTTCTAATAAGTCTAGATATTCTTGTAATTCACTTGCTTTTGGAAATGAAATAGCATATATTCTTTGTAACATTTTATTTTTTTCGCTACCTCTCCAATATGCTCCTGAAGATGTTAATATTTTTACTGCTTTAACTTTTCCTGTGCTCGTTAAATGTGGTCCTGCACAAAGGTCAGTAAAATCTCCTTGTTTATAGAAACTGATTTCTTCACCTTCTGGTAATTCCTCAATTAGTTCTTGTTTATATGGTTGGTCTTTCATTAATTCTAAAGCTTCTTTTTTTGGTAAAGTAAAGCGTTCAATTTCTATATCTTCTTTTATAATCTTTTTCATTTCTTCTTCTATTTTTGCTTTGTCTTCATCAGTAAATGGCTTTTCTACATCAAAGTCATAATAAAATCCATCATCAATACTTGGTCCTATTGCAAATTTTACATCAGGAAATAGTCTTTTCACTGCTTGTGCCATAATATGTGAAGTTGTATGCCAATATGCTTTTTTTCCTTCTAAGTCATCATTTGAAAATGTGTGTATAGTTAAATTACAATCTTCTTTTAGTTCATAACGCAAATCTTTAATTTTTCCATCTACTTCTCCACATGTTGCTACTCTTGCTAATCCCTCACTAATTTTTTTTGCAACATCTAAAACAGTTGCTCCTTTTTCTACTTGCATTTTAGATCCATCTTTTAATGTAATGTTTACCATAATTTTTCTCTCCCTTCTTTAGGTTCCATTGTATAGCTATCAAAAAAACCGCTATCAATGGTTCACCCCTATATGCAAGGAGTGTTCTCCATTAGAACACGGTTCCATCCTTCTTTTTACTTGATTTATAAGATTATAACGCATCTCAAACGTCTAGCTTATTCACTAGAAACTTCAAGAGTTAGTTTTCAAATATGCTT
>CANRML010000127.1 GCA_947631725.1 uncultured Clostridia bacterium | reverse complement strand
TTACATGTGCATATTTTCCTTCTTTTGCCATTAATTGTGCACTTTGTCCTGCTGCTTTTACTAATTTTCCACCTTGTCCTGGGTTTAATTCAATATTGTGAATTAAAGTACCTACTGGTATACTATTTATTGGCATACAATTTCCTGGTTTTATATCTACTGATTCTCCAGATATAACTTTATCACCATCTGTTAATCCTTGTGGTGCTAAAATGTATGCTTTTTCTCCATCTTCATATTGAATTAGTGCTATATTTGCACTTCTGTTTGGGTCATATTCAATACCCAAAATTGTTGCTTCCATATTATCTTTTTTTCTTTTAAAATCAATAATTCTATATTTTTGTCTGTTTCCGCCACCTTGATGTCTTACTGTTATTCTACCATATGAATTTCTTCCTGCTTTTTCTTTTTTCTTTGCTAGTAAAGATTTTTCAGGAGTTTTCTTTGTTATTTCTGCGAAATCTGATACTGTCATATTTCTTCTTGATGGTGTATATGGTTTAAAATGTTTCATTCCCATTTTTATTTCTCTCCTTTATTATTTTATTGCGGATTTTTTCCTGTTCCGCATACAGATATTCTTTATTTTCCTGGTATTTTCCAGATATTTTTTCTTTTTTATGCTCCCATAAATTCTTCTATAGAGTCTTTATATTTTTTAGAAGTTTTTTCTTCTTTTCCACCTTTTGTAAGGTATGTGGTTTCTTGTGGATTTGTATCAATTGTTACAATTGCTTTTTTCCAATCTGAAGTTTTTCCTACATGATAACCTACTCTTTTATTTTTTCCATTTACATGCATTGTGCTTACTTTTAATACTTTTACATTAAACAATTTTTCTACTGCTTGTGCTATTTCTACTTTTGTTGCTTTTGGGTTTACTTTAAAAGTATATTTTCCTTCTTGTAATCCATCATTACTTTTTTCAGTAACAACTGGCTTAATTATGATTTCTTCTGCTAACATTATGCATACACCTCCTCTAATTTTTTAACGGTGTCTAATGGTAATATAAGGTTAGTGTATTTTAATAAATCAAATACATTTATATTATTTAATAAAATTGTTTTAACCCCTTCTATATTTCTTGCAGACATAAATACATTGTCATTTTTTTCTGGTAAAACAATTAATGTTTTTCCTTCTACTTTTAAATCTGCTAATACTTTTACCATTGTTTTTGTTTTAATTTCTTTTACTTCTAATTTATCTAATACTGTTAATTCTTTTTCTAATACTTTAGAACTTAAGATAGATTTAATTGCTAATCTTCTTTCCTTTTTATTAACAGCATATCTATATGAACGAGGTTTTGGTCCTAATGCAATACCACCTTTTATCCATTGTGGTGCTCTGATACTTCCTTGTCTTGCTCTACCTGTTCCTTTTTGTCTCCATGGTTTTTTACCACCACCACTAACTTCTGCTCTTGTTTTTGTACTTTGTGTACCTTGGCGTTGGTTTGCTAAATAATTAACTAGTACACTATGTACTATTTCTTTATTTGGTTCTATTCCAAAAATACTGTCTGCTAATTCTACGTCGCTTACTTTTTTTCCTTTCATATCATAAACATCTATTTTAGGCATTTTTTGTTCCTCCTTCCTTCTTAGTTAGTAGCCTTTACAGCTGATTTTATTTTTAAGATAGCACCTTTTGCTCCTGGAACACTACCTTTTACTAATATAACATTTTTGTCCATATCAACTCTTACAACATCTAAGTTTTGGATTGTAACAGTTTCTCTTCCCATATGTCCTGGTAACTTCTTACCTTTAAATACTCTACCTGGTGTTGAAGTTGGTCCCATTGAACCTGGTCTTCTATGATACATTGATCCATGTCCCATAGGTCCTCTATGTTGTCCATGTCTTTTAATAACACCTTGGAATCCTTTTCCTTTTGTTGTTCCTTGGATGTCAACTTTTTCTCCAGCTTGGAAAATGTCAGCTTTAACTTCATCTCCAACTTTGTATCCTTCAACTGTTTCTAATCTAAATTCTCTTAAATGTTTTTTAGCTGTCAATCCTGCTTTTGCAAAATGACCTTTTTCTGGTTTGTTGATATGTTTATCTTTTACTTCACCATATCCTAATTGGATACTATTATATCCATCTGTTTCTACTGTTTTTACTTGTGCTACAATATTTGGTGTAGCTTCAATAACGGTTACTGGAATCACATTTCCTTTTTCATCAAAGATTTGTGTCATCCCTATTTTTTTACCGATAATTCCTTTTTTCATGTTTTCCTCCTAACTATTGGCTGATACTTTATTTTGCATTTTTTCAAATGTAATATCAGCTTGGTTTTGATTCGTTCCTCACGAACTTACAACTTAATTTATTTTACAAACTTACAACTTGATTTCTATGTCAACACCTGCTGGTAATTCTAATTTCATTAGACTATCAACTGTTTTTTGTGTTGGGTATAGAATATCAATAACTCTTTTATGTGTTCTCATTTCAAATTGTTCTCTTGAATCTTTATCTTTGTGTGGAGAACGTAAGATTGTAACTACTTCCTTTTGTGTTGGTAATGGAATAGGACCTGATACCTTTGCTCCTGTTTTCTTAGCAGTATCTACTATCTTTTCAGCAGACTGATCTAAAACTACATGATCATAAGCTTTTAGTCTTATTCTAATTTTTTCACTTGTTACAACTGTTGCTTTTGCCATTGTAATTTTCCCTCCTTTT
>CANRML010000126.1 GCA_947631725.1 uncultured Clostridia bacterium | reverse complement strand
TCCTATTTATTACCTCTCATTTATCTATATTTGTATTCAATAATCCTTTATAATAAATATTTATCTTTTTCCATTTTCTCTTTTTCTAAATTTCATTTTTATTTATAACGTGATTTTGTGTCTTTTTTGTGTTTTTTTTGTTTATTTTTGATATACTATTTTTGTGAACTTTTAATTTGACAAATTTTTTCAAAAAAATTGTTGAATAAAAAAATTTGTTGTGTTAATATAAATTTGTAATATTTTTTACAATATACAAAGGGGGAAAAAATTGTGATAAAAAAAGTAACATTATTATTGTTTATTATTCTATTATGTTGCTCTTCATTTTTCAGCTGTTATGCTAGTTCTGTACCTGTAACAAAGGAAAATCTTAATTCTACTTTACAACAATTTGTAGCTTCAGATGAAAATGAAAACAATTATAGAGTTGAAGTATCTGATACTACTATAACTGTAATTGCAGGAACTAATAGATATCCAGTAAAATATGATTTAACTAAAAATCCAACTTTTTCATATACGGTACCTGTTAAAACTGGCATGTCTTATCAAGATTTCGAAGACCAAACAAGTAACTTAATTTTACCTATTATTGGTTATGTGGCAACAGCAAATATACAAGGTGTTTCTACAGATGATTTACTTTCATATCTTTTACCTTTATATTTTCAATATATTTTAAATGCTACTTCTTTAAGTGATGTTTACACTATAGTTGATGATACTGTTGAAGGTTTTCAAAAGCCAGCCACTACTGACCCAAAAGTTATATATGTTTCTGAATTTGGTAATAAAGTAATGGATATTGTAAATGCTATGTATAAAAATACAAATACTGAACTTTTAAATGATTCATCTACTTATAATACTTTTAAGTTATCTCTAAAAAAAGCAAATGTAACTAATACTTCTTGTGATCTTATTTCTACTTTAGAAGTAAATCTTGATGCTGATTTTTCAAAATTAAATGTTTCTGGAACTCCATCTCCTCAGCCTACTACTACCCCTACTACTCCGGCTCCTACTACTCCAACAGCTTCTGGCACACAAACTCAAGGGCAAACTCAAAGCCAGACTCAACAATCAGCTCAAGGACAAACTAAAACACAAGAAACAAAAAAACAAACATCTACTCAAGCTCAAGTTCAAAAGACTTCCGCTACTAAACAAACTGTAAATGTTTTACCTAAAGCTGGAATTAAATATATTATTTATGTAGTTATGTTTTTAAGTATTGTTTCTATAGTTATCTTTGGAATTTTAACAAAAAAATATAAAGATATAAAATAAATAAAAAGCCTAAATAGGCTTTTTTTGTTTATTCATTTTTTGTTAAATTATTTTTCTTTTTTTGATTGTTCATAAGCTTCTCTTACAGCTTTTGCTAATTGATCTGCACAAGATGTTCCTCTTCCGCCACAATCTATTCCTCCTATTTTTTCCTCTATTTCTTCTACTGTCATGCCTTCCACTAATCTTGGTAATGCTTGTAAATTTCCTGGACATCCTCCTCCTAAAAATTTTACTTCTGTTACTACATTTCCTTCTATATTAAATTCTATAATTTGTGAGCATGTATTTTGAGTTCTAAATCTGTATTTCATTTTTATTCCTCCTTTTTTTACTTTTTTAGTTTTGTCATTTTCTACAAAAATTATATCATAAATTATTCTTTTTCACAATATGTATTTGAGGGGGGCTTTTTAGTGTTTATTCACTCTTTTAAACTTTCTAAAAAATTTTTGTTTTTTTCATGTATTTCGGTTTTCTTGTTTGTTAGTGTTGTTACATATTTTTTAGTAAGTTCTATTGCTCATGAACCTTCACCTGAAAAAAAAGATTTTATTAAATGGGTTGATTTTAACGTAACTTATAAAGCGTTGCTAGATACGTCCAATTTAGATATTACTTCTCATCAGTCTAGCTCTGAAGATGGAATTAAATATAACTGGATAGAACTTCTTGCATATTTAGCTTGTAAAAATGGTGGGAATTTTAAGAATTATACAAAGTCTAATTTGGATGCTTTAGTTTCACAATTAAAAGATGGTCAAACAATGGAAAATTTATCTTCTGATTTAAAATTCTATAATTACTATTATGAAAGCTATTCTGCTGTTTTGGGAGGATTTCTTGGTGAATATTCAATAGAAGTTGCAAAAGAAGATGGAAGTAAAACTTTTGAGAAAAAATATGGACTTAAGGCTTTTTTACCTATTGCTAAAAATTATAGTTTTAGTCATTATGATGATTTTGGTAATTCTAGGTCTTATGGTTTTAAAAGAACTCACTTAGGTAATGATTTAATGGGTTCTATTGGTACTCCAATTATTGCAGTAGAATCTGGTATTGTAGAAAATCTCGGTTGGAATCAATATGGTGGTTGGCGTATTGGTATTAGAAGTTTTGATGGAAAACGTTATTACTATTATGCACATTTGAGAAAAAATCACCCATATGCTGAAAATTTGGAACAAGGAAATGTTGTAAAAGCTGGAGATGTAATCGGATATTTGGGGATGACAGGTTATAGTACAAAAGAAAATGTTAATAATATAAATGTTCCTCATTTACATTTTGGTATGCAATTGATTTTTGATGAATCTCAAGTTGATAGCCCTAATGAAATTTGGATTGATGTATATCAAATTATTGAGTTTTTAAAGAAAAATCGTTCTAGCGTATATATGTCTAATTCAGAAACAAAAGATTATTCAAGAAAGTTTGATTTTATGGAAAAAAGTTTAGAAGAATA
>CANRML010000125.1 GCA_947631725.1 uncultured Clostridia bacterium | reverse complement strand
ATAAAATTGAAATTGATAAAGACAAAAATGTATTTATTACATTTAATTTTGCACCATTAAATACAATTGGTGAGAATTTTACTAACTGTTATGAACGAAGTGAATTACAGTTAGTTAATGCAGTAGCTATAGATCAATTTGCTCCTATTGAGCAGATTTTAGATAATAAAGAAAATGTAGTTTAACCTACATTAATTTAAAAAATAGAGGTGGAAGTTAATCAGACTTTCACCTCTAATATTTGCTTTCCATCCAGAAGGAAAAGGAATATTTGGAAATTGTTCAGAAATAGCTAGTGCATTTTTAAGATAAGGAGAGCTAGAAGAAATAGAACCTGTTGCTAAATCAACTCCATCAGGATTTACCATAGGCATCAAATAAATAGAAGATGAGTGAAAAATGTCTTTTATAGAATATCCCAATAAACTAGAATTTTTAGTATAAGCTTCACAATAATCTTCAATAAATTTCATTAAAACAATGCTTGTAATCCACTCATTAGCATGTATTGAAGCTGAATAAAAAACATTATTAGGTCCATTACCAAGTTTTATAGCATAGATATTTTTTTCTAATACACTTTTTCCAACAATATTAAAATCTAAAAAAGGATATATTTTTTTCAAGGAAACTAAGTTATCTACCATTAAAGAATAAGTATAATTTGTATTTGTAGTAACAATATTCATAAAATCACCCTGATACAATATATGAAAAGATAAAGATTGTATGAATAAATTGAAAAAAGTAATTCTATATGATATATTGTAAAAAGTAAAGGGATGTGATAGATAATGGCGAGAAGAAAAAGAAATAAAAATAATTTAAATCAAATAATATTAGCAATAATTGGAATCATTTTTTTAATTATATTAGCATATATTCAAAATCCAACAATCAATAACAATATGGAAAATACTAATACTAGTTCAAACATAAACTATAGCAATCAAAATGTTATTAATACAACTATAAATTATACAAATATATTAGATATTCCAGAATATTCAGATCAAATATATGTGACAATTAATAATAACATACCATATTTTACTGAAGAAGAGCATACAACTGAAGCTTTTGAAAAATATAGTGAATTAGACGAAAATGGAAGATGTGGAATTGCTTATGCCAATATCTGCAAAGAAACTATGCCAAGAGAAGGAGAAGAAAGAGGAGATATTGGGACAGTAAAACCTACTGGATGGAAACAAAAAAAATATGATGGAGAATATTTATATAATAGATGTCATTTAATAGGATATCAATTATCAGCTGAAAATGCTAATAAACTTAATTTAATTACAGGAACAAGATATTTTAATGTTTCTGGGATGTTACCTTTTGAAAATATAGTTGCAGATTATATAAATAAAAATAAAGAAAATGTACATGTATTATATAGAGTTACGCCTATATTCAAAGAAGATAATCTTTTAGCAAGTGGTGTAGAAATAGAGGCATATTCAGTAGAAGATAAAGGAGAAGGAGTTTGCTTTAATGTATATGTTCACAATGTAGAACCTGGAATTACAATAGATTATAAAACTGGGGATAGTTGGAAAAAATAAAATTTACATAAATATATTGAATTTTCATATAGAACATTGTATAATAGTACTAGTTTTTATCTTTTACTATAATTCTATAGTAATTAAATTCCAAAAAGCAAATTCATAAAAAGGAGGAAGTCTATTGAATTTAGACCTATTTAACAACATAATAAATGGTATCAAAGAAAATACTTTTGTTCAAAACTTTATGAAGGAATTAGCAAATCATTTAGAAAAAGTAAGTAGTTTGAAACAAGAAAATTGCATATATCAAGTAGTTGAAATTGAAACAGATGGAGCATATCTACAAAATATAAATAATAATCAAGTAGCAAAAGAAACTGATATTCCAAAAGAAATATTGGATAAAATACAAGAAGATACAGTTTTAATATACAAAAATGGAAGTTATGAAATTGAAGAAAACTTAACAGAACAATTTTTTAATAATTTAGTAGATATTAAAGAATATGATGCAATTCAAAGAGATTTTATTGAGGAAAATAATATGTCAGAAATTGCATCAGATGCAAAGTATATACTTAAAGAAAAGACAGATGATTATTCAATATTGACTTATGGAGATAATGAAAAAAACTCACTAAAAGTTCCAAATGCACTTATACCTTTTTGGGCAAAAACAGGGGATAATTTATGTTATAGCAATGGAGAATTTAAAAGAGAGATATAATTAAATAGACAAAAATAACACTAATTAATAGTGCTATTTTTTTGCTTTGGTGGAGATGAGGAGAGTCGAACTCCTGTCCATAACACCTTCCACACAGACTTCTACAAGTTTAGTTTATTGATAAATTTCTGTTTCATTTTTTCAATAAACAAAAAAAATGAAACATAGCTCTAAAAATACCCACTATTCTAAGAGCAAGAATAGTTTCGTTTCCTATCTAAATGACACTTTATCCTAAGCGATAGGAACAAAGGTAAAGCGTAGCTACACTTAGGCAGCTAATACAAGTTCTCTATTATTATCTGCATTTATATTTAATTTCCCGCTTTTTAAAGTGGCCAACGAGAATCCACTACTTGCTATCTATCCTTCTAGTGCAATGTCGAAACCATTGCATCCCCGTGTAAATTTAATTATACTATAATATCATATTTTTGTCAATGATAGAAAACCTAATGTTAAAAGTTTTCAGAAATGTCCAGTTATAGTTTTCAGAAATGTCCGATTTTTAATTTAATATTTTAATATATAA
>CANRML010000124.1 GCA_947631725.1 uncultured Clostridia bacterium | reverse complement strand
ATAAACGCTGAAAGCATCTAAGTGTGAAGCCCACCCCAAGATAAGATATCCCATACCGTAAGGTAGTAAGATTCCACGTAGACTATGTGGTAGATAGGTTGGAGGTGTAAGTATAGTGATATATTAAGCTGACCAATACTAATAAATCGAGGGCTTAACCAAGAAGAATCTTAGAGACTAAAACTTTATTTTCATCTATGTATTTTTGAGTGTGCTATAAAGCATACAATAATTTTCTAGTGACGATGACATTTAGGGTAATACCTGTTCCCATCCCGAACACAGAAGTCAAGCCTAAGTGTGCCGAAAATACTTGCGAGTTACCTTGCTGGGAAGATAGGTTGTTGCTAGATTTTTTTTATATAAAAAAGGAATAAGAAATATGGAAAGTAAAAAAATTGGTATTTTTGATTCAGGAATAGGTGGAGTAACAGTATTAAAAGAAATTATAAAACTTTTACCAGATGAGGACTATATATATTTTAGTGATTCTATTAACAATCCATATGGTGAAAAAGATGACAATACAATAATAGAAATATGTGATAATATTACTCAAAATCTAATAAACAAAAACTGTAAATGCATTGTTATAGCTTGTAATACAGCAAGTGCAAAAGCAGCTAAATACTTAAGAAATAAATATCCTAATATTCCAATTATTGCAATAGAACCAGCATATAAAATGGTATATGATTATGCATATAATAAACCAACATTAGTAATGGCAACAAAAGGTACTATAGAAAGTGAAAAATTTCATATGTTATATAAAAAATATGATAATCATAAAACATATTTACTACCATGTATTGGATTAGCTAATATCATAGAAGATGGAAATTTAGAAGAAATAACAAAATATTTGAAGGAAAATATATCAACATATAAAGGAAAAGTAGAAAATGTAGTATTAGGTTGTACACATTATCCTTTAATTCAAAAAGAAATAAAAGAAGTATTAGGAAATGCTCAATTTTTTAATGGTGCATCTAATTTAGCAAAACATTTAAAAGATATATTAATAGATAAAAAATTATTAGAAAAAAACAGTGGAAATATTGAGTTTTTCGATTCTCAAAATTCTAAGGAAAAGGAAGAAAGATTTTTTAACATTTTACAACAGTAGAAACCAAAAAAGGTTTCTTTTTATTTTGCTTTTTTTAGCAATATATGGTATAATGAAAAAGGATGGAGGGAGAGCTTATGAAATGGGATAATAGAGATTTATTTAAACAATTAGGAATAAAAACACCTGAAACTTCAACAGAGCAAGATATAGAGGAAGCATATTTTGAAAAATTGTTAGAACTATATATTAAAATTAGATTAGTAAAAGAACATGTTTCAGAGGAAGAAAAATTAGATAAAGAAGATATGATTAAAGAAGAACTATATAGAAAAATGCGTGAAATGCCTTCAACAAGAGTGAAAATAATGGCTTTAGATCAAGACATAAATGAATTAGGGGAAACAAGACAAGAAAAAGTTAATTTCCAAATGCAGATTCAAAAATATGCAGAAGCCTATGAAACTTTAAGAAATGAAGAAAAAAGAAAAGAATATATAAGAAATACTATAGCTAAAAAAGCTGTAGAATATCAATTAGTAAAACTAATAGAAAAAAATGGTGGAGATATTACTAAAAAGCTAAAAACTTATGAAGTTGTTCCAGGTAATAAACCAACAAATGTAATGAAAAAAGAAAAAGATATCATACCATATGATATAAGACATGAAGATGAAGAAATAACACTTAGCCAAAAAGATGTAATATTATTCCAAAATAATATTATAGCAGAAGAATTACCAGAATATTTATTAGTTATGAAAGGCGAAGATAATGTTGATATCTGTTGCACAGTTCAAGGAGAGATTATATTTCCAGAATTAATTAAGCAAGAATATAGAGCAGCATTATTTCAAGCAATATTACAAAGTAGAAGAGAAGGAAAATCATATTTTGGAAGTATTGTAAAAAAAGAAAATGAATATATTATAAAAAAAGATAGAGCACATGAATTAGCAATAGAAAAAATGGAAGAAATAGAAACTCTAAAGAGAAGAGAAGGCAAAGGGGATGAAGCTAGATAATGGCAAAAGTAACGTGGAAACCTGGTACATTTGTATATCCAATACCAGCAGTAATGGTTAGTGTTGGAACTATGGAAAAATCAAATATTATAACAGTTGCATGGACAGGTATTTTAAATACAGAACCTGCAACTGTATATATTTCTGTTAGACCAACTAGATATTCATATAACCTTATAAAAGACCAAAGAGAATTTGTAATAAATTTAACAACAAAAGATTTAGTTAAAGCAACAGATTGGTGTGGTGTAAAAACAGGAGCAAAAGTAGATAAATTCAAAGAAATGAACTTACATAAAGAAAAAGCAAAATATGTTAAATGCCCGATGATAAAAGAAAGCCCAGTATCAATAGAATGTAAAGTGAAAGAAATAAAAGAACTTGGATCACATCATATGTTTATTGCAGAAGTTTTAGCAATAAATGCAGATGAAACATACATAAATGAAAAAGGAGCATTTGATATATCAAAATGTGATTTAATTGCATATGCTAATGGACACTATTTTTCATTAGGAAAGAAACTAGGAAAATTCGGATTTTCCGTACAAAAAAAGAAGAAACGAGGGTGTCCTAAAATAGGAACCCGAAAACAAGAATTCCAGTGAGAAATCACTGGAATTTTTGCGTAAAAAATGTTCAAAAATGCTGACAAATTAATGCTTTAATGATATAATTTGAGTGTAAAAAGCAAGGATTTTGGAGGTATAAAATGGGATTTAAATATTATGAGCAAAAC
>CANRML010000123.1 GCA_947631725.1 uncultured Clostridia bacterium | reverse complement strand
AATGTAGCAGATAAAGAAACATTAAAAATAAAAGAATTTTGTATAAAAATTTTAAATGAGAGGTAAATTGTATGTCTGAATTAGAAAAAATAAGTAAAAAAATAAAACCAGTAGCTAAGAAATATAAGCTTATGTATGTATGGGTTTTTGGCTCTTATGTAAAAAATAAGCAAAAGAAAAATAGTGATATAGATATAATAGTTAGAACAGAAGATGTAGCAGATGGATTTAAGATTGTAGAAGTAAAACTTGCTTTAGAAGAAGTATTAAAAAAGGAAGTAGACATTGTAACAACAGGTAGTATAAAAGGTTCTTTATTGGAAGATGAAGAATTAGAAGAAGTACTTGTATATAGCTCAGAAGAAAATTAAAAATAAACTAAATTGCCAAAAATTATAGGCAGAAAAGTTCATAAGTTATAATTAATTAAACTAAAAAAACCTCAAAAGTATAAAAACTTTTGAGGTTTGATATTTTTGATAAATAATTTTTTTATCTCTTACTAAATTGAGGAGCTTTACGAGCCTTCTTAAGACCGTATTTTTTTCTTTCCTTCATACGAGGATCTCTTGTTAAAAATCCATTTTGTTTTAAAGCAGGTCTATATTCAGAATTAGCTTCATTTAATGCTCTTGCAATACCATGACGGATAGCACCAGCTTGACCAGTAAATCCGCCACCTTTTACAGAACAAATAACATCATATTTAGTAGTTGTATTTGTAACTGTTAATGGTTGTCTTACAATTACTTTTAAAGTTTCTAGTCCAAAGAATTTATCAATATCTTCACCATTTATTGTGATTTTTCCTGAACCTTCTACTAATCTTACCCTAGCTATAGAAGATTTTCTTCTACCTGTACCATAATATACTATTTTTTCTGATTTTGCCATTTCTATTTAACCTCCCATACTTCTGGTTTTTGTGCTTGATTTTCATGTTCACTACCTGCATATACTCTTAATTTTTTTAATTGAGCTCTTCCTAAAGAATTATGAGGTAACATACCTTTAACTGCTAACATCATAGCTTTTTCAGGTGTATTTTCAAGCATAACTCTTGCTGGAACTTCCTTCATCCCACCAATATAACCTGAATGATGTCTATATAATTTTTGATCTAACTTATTACCTGTTAATTTTACATCTTTACAATTGATAATAATAACATGGTCACCTGTATCAATATTAGGTGTAAATGTTGGTTTATGTTTTCCTCTTAATAATTTTGCTGCTTCTGTTGCAACTCTACCTAATGGTTTTTCAGCAGCATCAATAATGTACCATTTGCTTTCTATTTCACTTTTTTTTGCACTATATGTTGTATTATTCATGGTGATAACACCCTCCTATTATATATTTTATATGAACTAAACCTTAAGTTACCGGGGAGAAACCAAAGATTTAAGTTTCATTTTACTTAATGCTTAACTATTTTATTACAAAATGGCTGATTTGTCAATGTTTTTTGGAAAAATTTTCAATAAATGCTTGCAAAAATAAAAAAAACGTGATAAAATAGCAATGTTCAAAAAGCAGTATGAGTAAGACATTAACTAATAAAATTTTGAATACAATCTCTACTCATTTAGAAATAAGTGGGTTATATCCAAAGGGAGGTGAATATAATGAACAAATACGAAAGTGTTGTCATTATTAATCCAAATTTAGATGAAAATGCTCTAAAGGCATTACAAGATAAATTTGTAGAATTAATAAACAAAAATGGCAAAGTAGAAAAAGTAGAAGACATGGGCAAAAGAAAATTAGCTTATGATATCAAAAAAAATTCAGAAGCTATTTATACTGTTTTCCATTTTGAAGCAAAGCCAGAACTAATTGCTGAACTTGAAAGAGTTTACAGAATTACAGATGACGTATTAAAATTTATCGTTGTCAAAAAAGACTAGTATAGTACATAGTCAAAAAAATAAAGAAAAGGGACCTTTATAAGAAGTAAAGAAAGGTGATAAAATATGAACAAAGTAATTTTAATGGGAAGATTAACAAGAGACCCAGAAGTAAGATATACTCAAACAAACAATACATTAGTTGCATCTTTTAGCCTTGCAGTAAATAGAAGATTTGCAAGACAAGGAGAAGAAAGACAAGCAGATTTCATAAATATTGTTGCTTGGAGTAAAACAGGAGAATTTTGTAGTAAATACTTTAAAAAAGGTCAACAAGTAGGTATAATTGGAAGAATCCAAACAAGAAACTGGGATGATGACCAAGGCGTAAAACATTATGTAACAGAAGTTGTTGCAGAAGAAGCATATTTTGCAGACAGCAAAAGAGAAGGAGATGCTGGAAATGCAGCATTTGATAATGCTTTTGGAGAAACAGCACCAGGAAATATGGGATCAGACTTTGAAGTAACATCTTCAACAGATGATTTACCATTTTAAAACCGAGAGGGGGAAAGAATAATGGCTGATAAAAAACAAAATAAGAGAAATAACAATAAAAACTATGATGAGGATTACAATCCAAGATTCAGAAAACAAAGAAAAAAAGTTTGTGTTTTATGCAGTGATAAAAACTTTGAATTAGATTACAAAAATCCAGAACAATTAAAAAAATTCATAAATGATAAAGGAAAAATATTACCAAGAAGAACAACAGGTGCATGTAGTAAACATCAAAGAGATATCACAACAGCAGTAAAAAGAGCAAGACATATTGCTATTTTACCTTATACACAAAATTAAAAAAAATATTTAAGGAGCGAAAATGAAGTTTGAAGTTTTCGCTCTTTTTTGATATGGAAAAAGCAGGTACATAAATATAAGTACCTGCTTTTAAGTCAAAGTTAAAACTCAAAAAATCTTATAGAGCTT
>CANRML010000122.1 GCA_947631725.1 uncultured Clostridia bacterium | reverse complement strand
ACTGTTTTCCATCCATTTGGTTTTAAAATATCAAATTTTACCATAAATCCTGTTCCATTTAATAATGGAGATAATCCAATATTATATCTTGCTAAGTGATAGAAACGATGCATAGTCCAATAAAAAATAGCATATCCTGATGAAACCCAGCTATCTGTTGGATTTTTAATATCTCTATATCCTTGAACTACTTCTTCACCTTGACATAGTTTTTTGTTCATATTTTTTATAAAATCTTTATGAACAATATTATCTGCATCAAATACAAGTATTGCATCATAATCTGCATTTTC
Organism: uncultured Clostridia bacterium; assembly: GCA_947631725.1. Lineage (GTDB taxonomy): Bacteria > Bacillota > Clostridia > TANB77 > CAG-508 > CAG-269. The sequence continues at coordinate 2,568 of CANRML010000122.1, read as the reverse complement.
TTTTATTTTTTGTTGTAAAAACCAGTCTAAAGCATATCCTTTAGTCTGTTGCTCTCTGTTTTCTCTCTCATAAACAATTGCACCTGCTTTTCTTGCAATCTCTGCTGTATTATCTGTGCAATTATCTGCTATTACATAAATATCATATAAACTTCTATCATAAGTTTGATTATTTAAACTATCTATTAAGTTACTTATAACTTCTTGTTCATTATGTGCTGGTATAATTGCCATAAACTTATGATTTTTTTCTATTTTTAGTGGTTTATCTTTTAACTTAATTAAAGAACATATACTAATTAATACTTGGTATAACCAAAATATAGTTACTATCCAAACTAATGCTTCTCTAAGTATATATAGATATTCCATTTCTACTACATTCCTTTCTAAATACTAAAGTAAGCTTGCAAAATTTATTTTTCAAACTTATCTTTTTATTTTCCTATTTATTTATATATATATTTTCTCCTTTTTCTATTATACTATGTTTGGAAAATTTATGCAACTTTTTTTTGAAATTTTTTTCTTTATTAGCAATTTTTTTGTTTTTTTACATATATTTTATATATAGTATAATTTATAATTGTTTAAGTAAACAAAAAAGAGCTTTCATAGTAGAAAGTTCTTTTTGCCTACAACATTATTCAGCTGTTTCTTCTTTTTCTTCTGGAGCTTCATAAGCTTCTAAAATAGCTTTTTGAATTTTCTCCCTTGTTTCTGGATTAATTGGGTGAGCTATATCTTTGAATTCTCCGTTTGGAGTTTTTCTGCTTGGCATAGCTATAAATAATCCATTTTGACTTTCGATAACTTTAATATCGTGTACAGCGAATTCGTTATCAAATGTAACAGAAGCAACTGCTCTCATTCTGTTTTCAGAATTTACTTTTCTTAAACGTACGTCTGTTATTTGCATTTTGCGTGCACCGCCTTCCTTAAGTATAAATTATACAATTATATGTACATTTATATTATTCTATGTCAATTTCATTTTTCCTTCTTTTTTTTACATTTTTTTCATTTGTTTTAAAAAAAACTTGAATTTTGTTATTTGGCAGTATATAATTGTTTTGTTAAAGGGGTGTTTAAATTGCCACAAATTGAAGAATTAAAAAAATATAAAAATATACATATGATAGGAATTGGCGGAGTTAGTATGAGTGGAATAGCTGCTATATTACATAGTTGGGGCTTTTCTGTTACTGGCTCTGATTGGTCTCAATCTGATACAACTGAAAAATTAAATGAAATGGGAATTCCAGTTATTATAGGTCATAACATCGATAATGTAAAAAAAGCTGATGTTGTTGTTTATTCTGCAGCAATAAAGCAAGATGACCCTGAAATGCAAACAGCAAGAGCTTTTGGTATTCCTACTATTGAAAGAGCTGATTTTTTAGGTATTTTAACTCGTTGTTTTAAAGATACTATTTGTATTTCTGGTACTCATGGAAAAACTACAACAACTTCAATGGTTTCTCTTTGTTTCTTAGAAGCTCTTGAAGATCCTAGTATTCAAGTTGGTGCTTTTTTAAATACTTTAAATGGCAATTATCGTGTTGGAAATAGTGAACATTTTATTATTGAAGCTTGTGAATATGTTGAAAGTTTCTTAAAATTTTCTCCTAAAGCTGAAATAGTTTTAAATATTGATAATGATCATTTAGATTATTTTAAGCTTTTTGAAAATATAAAAAATGCTTTTATAAAATATGTTAAACTTTTACCTGAAGATGGCGTATTAGTAATTAATGGTGATGACAAAAATTGTTTAGATTTAATGGAATATACTAATGCTAAATGTTTTACCTTCAGTCTAGAAAATAAAGAAGCTAATTTTTATGCAGATAATATTGTTTTTGATAATGATGGTTTTCCTTCTTTTGATGTATATAAAAATGGAGAGTTTTATGAAAATATATCATTATCTGTACCAGGTAAACACAATGTTTTAAATTGTTTAGCTTGTATTGCTTTATGTGATTATTATAGTATTGATAAATCATATATTAAATCTGCTCTTGCAAAATTTACAGGTGCACATAGACGTTTTGAATTTAAAGGAAAATTAAATGGTGCTAGTATTTATGATGATTATGGTCATCATCCTACTGAAATTCTTGCAACAGCTAATTGCTTAAAAAATAAGAAATATAATGAATCTTGGGTTGTATTCCAGCCTCATACTTATAGTAGAACAAAAAATCATTTAGTTGATTTTGCTAATGCTCTTATGAATTTTGACCATATTATTTTATTAGATATTTATGCTGCAAGAGAAATTAATACATATAATATCAGTTCAAAAGATTTAGCTGATAAAATTATTTCTCTTGGAAAAAAAGCTATTTATTTACCTAATTTTGATATTTGTGTTTCTTATTTAAAAGAACATGTTAAGGAAAATGATCTTGTATTAACTTTAGGTGCTGGAACTGTAACAGAAATTGGTCCTTTATTAATGCAAAAAGAAAAGGCTTCAATATGAGAGGCTGCTGAAAAAGTAGCACAAAAAAATAGTGAATTGGAAAATAATTTTTCTAATTCGCTATTTTTTATGTACTA
>CANRML010000121.1 GCA_947631725.1 uncultured Clostridia bacterium | reverse complement strand
AAACAAAATGTACGTTTACTTGGTACATCTCCAGAAGGAATAAAAAATGCAGAAGATAGGCAAGCTTTTAAAGATATGATGGAAAGCATAAATGAACCTTGTATTGCAAGTGAAGTTGTTGAAAAAGAAGAAGATGCAATTGAATTTGCAAAACAAATTGGCTTACCAGTAATTGTTAGACCAGCATATACATTAGGTGGAACTGGTGGAGGAATTGCAAATACAATAGAAGAATTAAAAGAAATTTCAGAAAGTGGACTTAGATTATCAAGAGTACATCAAGTATTAATTGAAAAATGTATATCTGGATGGAAAGAAATTGAATATGAAGTAATGAGAGATGGCAAAGGAAATTGTATTACAATTTGTAATATGGAAAATGTTGACCCAGTTGGAGTACATACAGGAGATAGTATTGTTGTTGCTCCATCACAAACATTAGCAGATAAAGAATATCAAATGCTAAGGTCATCTGCAATTAAAATAATCTCAGCTCTAAAAATTGAAGGAGGTTGCAATGTACAATTTGCATTAAATCCAAATAGTTTTGAATATGCAGTAATTGAAGTAAATCCAAGAGTAAGTAGGTCATCAGCATTAGCATCTAAAGCAACAGGTTATCCAATAGCAAAAGTATCAACAAAAATTGCAATTGGATATGCATTAGATGAAATAAAAAATGAAGTTACTAAAAAGACATATGCATGTTTTGAACCTGTATTAGACTATGTAATTGTAAAAATACCAAAATGGCCTTTTAATAAATTCTTAACAGCTAGTAGAGAATTAGGAACACAAATGAAAGCAACAGGAGAAGTTATGGCAATTGCACCCAATATTGAAGCAGCATTACTAAAAGCAGTTCGTTCTTTAGAGGAAAATCTTGATTCTATGGAAATGCCTAAAATTAAAGAATATTCAACAGAAAAAATATTAGAAAAATTGCATCATATAGATAATGAAAGAATATGGGTAATTGCAGAAGCATTAAGAAGAGGAATCACATTAAATGAAATATATAATATAACAAAAATAGATAAATTCTTTATTAATAAAATTGATAGAATTGTTAGGATGGAAGAAATACTAAAAACAGAAAAACTAACAGTAGAAACAATAAAAAAAGCCAAAATGATGGGATTTACAGATACTGTTATTAGTAGATTAACTAAAAAGAAGGAAGAAGAAATAAAACAAATTAGAAAAGAAAATGGTATTATTGCAAACTTTAAACTAGTTGATACTTGTGCTGCAGAATTTGAAGCACAAACACCATACTATTATTCAAGTTATGATGATGAAAATGAAAGCATTAAATCAGAAAATGATAAAAAAATTGTTGTATTAGGCTCAGGGCCAATACGTATAGGACAAGGAATTGAATTTGATTATTGCAGTGTACATAGTGTTATAAGCTTAAAAGACTTAGGCTATGAAACCATTATAATAAATAACAATCCAGAAACAGTTAGTACAGATTTTGATATAGCAGATAAGCTATATTTTGAACCACTAACCAAAGAAGATGTAGAAAATATTATTGAAGTAGAAAAACCATATGGAGCAATAGTTCAATTTGGTGGACAAACAGCTATAAAATTAACAAAAGCTTTAACAGAAATGGGTGTTAGAATATTAGGTACATCTGAAGAAAATATGGATAGAGCAGAAGACAGAGAAAAATTTGATGAAGCACTAGAAAAGTGTGGAATATTAAGACCAAAAGGAGATACTGTTTTCACAGTAGATGAAGCAAAAGAAGTAGCAAATCGTTTAGGATATCCTGTACTTGTTAGACCATCATATGTATTAGGTGGACAAGGGATGGCAATTGCTTATGATGATGCAGAAATAGAAGAATTTATTGCAGAAATCAATAAAATAGCACAAGAGCATCCAATTTTAGTAGATAAATATATGATGGGAAAAGAATTAGAAGTTGATGCAATTTGTGATGGAGAAGATGTGTTAATTCCAGGAATTATGGAACATTTAGAAAGAGCAGGAATACACTCTGGAGACAGTATATCTGTTTATCCAACACAAACAATAGAGGAAAAACATAAACAAAAAATAATTGAATATACTGAAAAAATTGCAAAAGAATTAAATGTTATAGGTGTATTAAATATTCAGTTTATTCTTTCTCATGATGAAATATATATTATAGAGGTAAATCCAAGATCAAGTAGAACAGTACCATATATTAGTAAAGTAACATCTTTACCTGTAATTGATATTGCAACACAAGTAATTTTAGGAAGGAAACTAAAAGAATTGCCATATGGTGTAGGAGTATATAAACAAAATGAATATATTGCAGTTAAGATGCCAATTTTCTCATTTGAAAAAATAAAAAATGCAGATACAAGTTTAGGTCCAGAAATGAAATCAACAGGTGAAGTATTAGGAATATCAAAAAACTTTTCAGAAGCAGTATACAAGGCATTTATAGGAAGTGGAGTTAATTTATCAGAAAGAGGAAAAATTTTAGTTACTGTTAGAGATAAAGATAAACCAGAAACTTTACCACTTGCAAAAGAATTAAAAGAAATTGGATATGAGATTTATGCAACTTCAGGTACAGCAACATATTTAAAAGAAAATGGAGTAGAAGTAAAATCAGTTCCAAAGATATGGGAAGGAACAGATAGTATTATAAATTTAATTCAATCAGGTAAATTGAGCTTCATTATAAATACACCAACAAAAGGAAAACAATCTAATAGAGACGGTTTCAAAATAAGAAGATTAGCAGTTGAATGTAAAGTACCTTGTTTTACTTCATTAGACACAGTTAAAGCTCTATATGATGCTATTAAAAATGACATTAAAGAAGAAGATTTAGAACCTGTTGATATGACTCAAATATAGAAAG
>CANRML010000120.1 GCA_947631725.1 uncultured Clostridia bacterium | reverse complement strand
GAAAATGGCAATTGCCTCTTCCTTTATGGTGGAGGACTGGTTGATTCTGCAAATTGTTTTTTGCGGACAATCATGGATGAAGTGAAGAAGAGGAATATCTTTAATCACATTTATGTTGGCAGATATTCTTTTGAAGCACTACTGGAAAAACGTTTTATTATGGAATGGACCCCTGAATTAAAAGCAACTGTTGAACAGGCTCACGGAGGATATTTTGGCACCTGCAGAGGTGTAGATCTAACAAGGCCTGAGCTTCAAGCAACTGCAATCGAGCAATGTAAAGCTAGAAATATCAAATGGGTATTTGTAGCAGGAGGAGATGGATCATCTAGACAAGTTGCGGAGATTGCAGAAGGATTTAGGGAGAAGGGTATAATGGTATCATTTATTATGCCTTGCACTGTTGATGGAATTGAGGGTGGTGCAGCATTAGGAATTAATATGGCAGTCAAAACATATGTAGGCTTAATTAATAATTTTGCTAATGCAACCTTATGTACTCGGGACAATATGAAGTTTTCTGTTTCTGCCATTGTTTTACAGGGAAGAAACAGAGATGATTTATTGGCCTATGTTCTCAAAAAGATTGTTTCAGGACCTGTTGCGGGCTTAGACCAGCAGTTTATCGACATCTTTGCAATCCCAGCTAATTATGAGTGGGATAAAAAGAAGTTGATAAAAAAAGTTGAAAGCTCAGAAAAACCAGTGTTACTACTGATAAGTGAGGGAGCAACACTACCTAAAACAGAACTGCATGAAACTTTTGCAAATAAAAAGGTACGTATCTATTCTGTTGGGCATTTGGCACAGGTAAATGGAAGCACAACACAAGAGGACATTGAAGGAATCAAAAAACTGGTAGAAAGATTAATACCTGCACTTGAAAATGGAATTACAAAAGATGAGCCATTTTCATTAGTGGTGGAGCATGATTTTTCATCAGTTCGCGTAGAAAAAATTGATTACTACGCAAAACTTAATCCTCGCGAAGGTCAGCATCCAACTCTTAAGCCATCATTAGAAACCTTACTTAAAATGTATTTGCCGTAATCTGAAACCATAGCAAAAAGGGAACCCAAAACTCCAACTGGGGTTAGGGCTCCTTTTATATTAGGATGTATATTTAATAAGTTAAAGAAACATTAAAATACTAGTACTTTTAATGTTTTTGTGGTATAATGTACTATATAAAATTCCAAATGGAAGAATAGGAGGTAAGTTTTTATGAATCAAGAGAGCAATAAAAAACTAACATCTATAGAAATGTCAAAGGAGGATTTCAGCAAAATGGTAGAAGAGCACGAACGGAATAATTCTTTTGAGGGCTCAGCTCTTGAACGATTTGTAAGAAAACCAGAGAAATCAGATTTTTTAGACAAAATTGTTTCAACAACAAATTCTTTTTTGTTATTTTTCTTGCTTTGTGTTATTTGTACAGTTTCTATCATAGGTGGTTCAAAAGGAACGATGGAACCTTATGTAGCTGCTCCTATTGCAACTTTATCTATGATAGGAATTATAATACTAGCGAAAGATATGAAAAAGTATCAGGATGAAAAATAACAAAAAGTATAAGTAAGATTTCAAGAATATTTTATTGAAGGATGTTTGAAAAGGAGGATTTTTTATAACAATTTTAAACATTAAATTAATTAATTGCTTTAATAAAATATTAAGTCCCCAAGGTGAGTTAGTACTTTGGGGATTTATCATTTCCAATACATATTATTTAATATTTGATTACTTGTAATTTAAAATCTTTTGAATATTTCTATATGAAAATGAACTCTTTATGTTTTTGTGTAACATTTTGGGCTTACTTCATTTTTTGCTAGTTCTAATCATAACCTTATACGAATACAATTAAACAAAAGTATTCATATGGGGGTTTGCTTTATGAAGAATATATCAATTGAAGACCGTGCTATAGACTTAGCACACTATATTATAGATTCAAAAGATACGGTAAGAGGAGCAGCAAAAAAGTTTGGGATTTCTAAAAGTACAGTACATACGGATGTAACACTAAAGAACGGTAAACAAATCGGACAAGTTATTCCAGAAAGTATTGAAATTAAGAAGGTTTTTCTAGCAAAGAAAAATCCAGCTGTGAAGTTGGGATTGGTAATTAAATAATAAAATTAGTAAAGCTTTAAGTGTAAAATCTTGAGGCTTTTTTTTAGCCTAAAGTTGTAAGAAGGCAAATTTAGGCTAAAACATAAAAAATACGAAAAGGTATTTTTTATGTAAGGGGTGTGGGGAAAATTTATTTTCCCTGCCACAACTAACACTTTTTGCGATTAGCATAAAAAGTGTTGTAGTTGTGTTACAACACTGATAAAAAAACGGAGCAAATATAAATTTTAGCGTGTTTATTAGCACGAGCAAGGAGGAAAAAAATGAGTTATGCGATAATAAGAAATACAAAATACAAAAGAGAAAATTTGAAAGGAATATTTAGACATAATGAAAGAAGAAATAAAAACTATTCCAATGAGAATATAGATAAAGAAAAATCATATTTGAATTATTCAATAAAAACACCAATTTCAGATTTAAATAATAGATCTGATCTAAAGACTTTAGTATTATATGTTTTTACAATTATATCTATGAATACTTGTGTATAAAAATGAGTATATGGAGAAAATTCCAAACAGGCTCTTACTATTTGGAACATCTTAAAGAAACAATCCATTTTTTCATCCATAGTACTTGATTCTTTAGCAGTACATATAAGTTCTATTAACTCAGTATAAATTTTTTTCAATTTATCAAATTCAGAGTATTCCATTATTGCAAATTCATATAATTTATTTCCAATATCATATTCAAAATCACGAGTTGCACCAAAATATTCTCCGATTGTTTTTTATAATAATTTTATTATTGTTAATTGCGAAATTCGTTACCATAT
>CANRML010000119.1 GCA_947631725.1 uncultured Clostridia bacterium | reverse complement strand
AGAATTAGTAGAACAAGTAAGAACAGAAGTAATGGCAGCTTTTCAAAATGTTGTAAATGAATTAGGAACTGAAAAATGCAAAGTACCAGTATTAGAAATGCCTAGTCAAACAGATGAAATTAAACAAATGATGGATGAAGATGTATTTGATGCAGATATGAGAAAAAGAGGTATGACAATTTTAGGATTTGCAGTAGAATCTGTTACACTAGATGATGAATCAAAAACTAAGATAGATAATTATGAATTAAGTTCAAATGCATATATGCAACAAGGAAAACTAGTAGGTGCATATGCAGATGCAGTTCAAGGTGCAGCAAATAATAGCAATGGAGCTATAAATGGATTTATGGGAATTGGTATGATGAATATGGCAAGTAATGGAATAGTAGGAGGAACTGCAACAGGACCTTGGCAAAATTCAGAAAAAAGCACAATAGACTTAAGTAAAGATCAAAATTCTTCAAAATGGAAATGTGATTGTGGAAGTGTAAATGAAGGGAAATTTTGTGTAAATTGCGGAAAACCAAAAAATACTAAAAAAGAATGTCCTAAATGCAAGAAAATAAATGAATCAAATGCTAAATTTTGCAGTGAATGTGGAGCAAATTTAGAATAAATATAATAAGAAAAGCATAAAAAAACCAAATTTGGAAATACTAAACTTACAAAATAGTAATTCCAAAGGAGGTTTTTCTTTTGATACACAAAGTAGAAATCTGTGGGGTAAACACATCAAACTTACCAGTATTATCAAAAGAAGAAAAAGAAGAATTATTTATAAAAATAAAAGAAGGAGACGAAGAAGCAAGACAAAAATTTATATATGGAAATCTAAGATTAGTATTAAGTGTTATACAAAGGTTCTATGGAAGAGGGGAATCAGCAGATGATTTATTTCAGGTAGGATGTGTAGGATTAATTAAAGCAATTGATAATTTTGATTTATCTCAAAATGTACAATTTTCAACATATGCAGTTCCAATGATTATTGGAGAAATAAAAAGATATTTAAGAGATAATAACAGTATCAGAGTAAGTAGGTCAATAAGAGATTTGGCATATAAGGTAATACAATATAAAGAGAGATATACTAGAGAAAATAATAGAGAACCAACAATAGAAGAAATTGCAAAAGAACTACAAGTAGGAACAGAAGAAATTGCATTTAGCTTAGAAGCTATACAAGATCCTGTTTCTTTGCAGGAACCAGTATATAATGATGGAGCAGAAAGCATATATATAATGGACCAAGTAAAAGACATAAAAAATACAGACGAATTATGGGCAGAAAAAATGACAATTATACAAGCAATGAAAAAATTAAATGAAAAAGAAAAAGCAATCATAACCAAAAGATTTTTTGATGGAAGAACACAAATGGAGGTTGCAGAAGAAATAGGAATTTCACAAGCACAAGTATCAAGACTTGAAAAAAATGCAATAGATAGAATAAAAAGGCTCTATAACTAAAAATTGAAAAGCTAGACAAAATTATGTAAATATGATATAATAAAGATAGTTTTTTGTAGCAATATTAACCTTTTTACAAATGTAGGAGGTATGTTATGGAACAGAAAACCAAAAAACGGAGTTTCGTTAAATTAAAAAAGTCTATGGGAAATGAGTATGATGCCTTTGATAGCAAATATGCTAAGGAATATGCTAACTCCAGCAATGAATTTTCTCGATCATATTTTATTAGTAAATACAATGTGAGTGAAAATTGCCATTACAAGCTATTGTATGATGCAATAATTCATAACAGAGTTTCTGAAGAAGAAGTGGATAAAATGGAAACTAAAGCTTCAGAAAATCAAAAATTAAAAGCACCAAATGCTGGAGGAACAACATACCTAAATTATGCAAAACTTAGACGCCAGAGATATCAATATATAGCGTCTACTTATACTGAAAAAGAAATTGAAGAATTAGTAAAGGTAATTGTAGATAATCCTAAAATTTCTTTGGAAGTAATTGCAAGAATAAAAGGCATAACACTCATAACACTAAAATTCATGCTTCGCAGAGCCATCGTTGAATGCTATATTTCTGATAGTGAAGTTAGGGCACTTTATGAAAGAAGTATAAGAAATTTAGGAAGTTCTGAAAAAACCCAAAGAAGCTTTGAAAAAATGTTAGAAGAACGAAACTCAAAAATCAGTGAACTACTCTCGAAATGAGAGTAGTTTTCTTTTATAAGAAATTTCTTGACTAACAAATAATGATGTGATAATATAAGCTTGGAAGGAGCTATACTATGAAATTAACAACAATTTGTTATATAAAAAAAGATGAAAAATATCTTATGCTACATAGAATAAAAAAGAAAAATGATATGAACCAAGGAAAATGGATAGGTATAGGAGGAAAGTTTGAAGAAAACGAAACACCAGAAGAATGTATTATAAGAGAAGTTAAGGAAGAAACAGGATTAACCTTAAAATCATATAAATTAAGAGGAATTGTAACATATATTTCAAACCAATATGAAACAGAATATATGTATGTATTTACAAGTAATGAATTTGAAGGTGAGTTAATAAAATGTAATGAAGGAGACTTAAAATGGGTACCAATTAGCGAACTGTATAATCTTAATATGTGGGAAGGTGATCCGATTTTTCTAAAAGAGCTACAAAAAAATGATAAATTTTTTACTGTGAAGCTCATATATAACGGAGATAAACTAATTAAATATGATTTAAAAACATATTAGTTATTATTTATAAATAAATATATATAATAAGAAAGGAGAATTTAAAATGCAATATGAAGTTTTAGGAAAAACAGTACCAACAGTAGAAGTGACTTTAAACAAAGGAGAAGGGATGTACACACAAAGTGGTGGGATGGCTTGGCAAACTCAAGGAATCCAAATGTCAACAAATGCACGTGGAGGTGTAATGAAGAGCTTAGGAAGGATGTTTACAGGTGAATCTATATTTATGAG
>CANRML010000118.1 GCA_947631725.1 uncultured Clostridia bacterium | reverse complement strand
ACAGTATATGTTCCTTGATAACTTGTTCCTAATGGAAGATTTATTGAAAATTTATTATTTTTCTGTATATCTATATTTTCAATTCCATATGTTTCATCACTATCTGGTGATATTTCCATTTCTTGGATTACATATTTACCAGTTGTTATTGTTTCTTCATCTTCTTCTGCACTTTCTGCACTTTCAGCATCTTCTAATTCATTTGCCAATATATTTGTTGTTTTTTCATTGTCTTCTTCTATTTCATTTTCTTCTATTTCTTCTGTCTCTATATCTGTAGTTGATTGTGTTTCAAGTAAATCTTCATCATCATTTTGACTAATAGAATTTAAATATATTAAGCCTCCTATAGCAAGAACTATTACTATCGCTATAATTATTAGTACTGTACTAAATTTAATTCCTTTTGGCTGTTTTTCTTCCATTTTTATTCCTCCTCTTCAGTTTTGATAGTTTAATTATATATAAACTAAAATTTTAAGTCAAGAGTTTTATCCGATTTTACTTGTTATATCTTTTTTCATTTTTCCAATAATTTTCTTTTCAAGTCTTGAAATATAGCTTTGAGATATTCCTAATTCATCTGCTACTTCTTTTTGTGTTTTTTCCTTTCCTGTTTTAAATCCAAATCGCATTTCCATGATATTTTTTTCTCTATCATTTAATTTTAGAATAGATGCTCTTAACAATGTTTTATCAACTTCATCTTCTAAATTTCTTGATGTGATATCTGAATCTGTTCCTAATATGTCAGATAACAGTAATTCATTACCATCTCCATCTTTATTTAATGGTTCATCAATAGAAATTTCTCCTTTTATTTTATTGTTTTTTCTTAAAAACATCAAAATTTCATTTTCGATACAACGAGATGCATATGTCGCAAGTTTAATATTTTTATCTGCTTTAAATGTATTAACTCCCTTCATTAGTCCAATAGTACCTATTGAAATTAAATCTTCTATTCCGATTCCTGTATTCTCAAATTTTTTTGCAATATATACAACTAATCTTAAGTTTCTTTCTACTAGTGTTTGTCTTGCTATTATATTATCTTCTTCTACTAATTGTTTTATATATTTTTCCTCTTCTTCTTGTGAAAGTGGTGGAGGTAATGTTTGACTTCCTGCTATATAAAATATTGGTAAATATTCTATTTCGTTATTTTCATTTATGTATTTTGCACATATTGTGCCTAGATTGTTTATACTATTTTTTATCAATTCAAAAATCTTCATAATAATCACTTTCCTTTCAAATGTCTATATAAGTTCAATTCCTACTAATGCTCTATATTCTCCTCTTTTAGTTAAGGATTTTGTATATATACCAATAATTACATTATCTTTTTGCAATTTTTCTTCCCCTTTAATAATTTCAATTTTATCTGCTTTTATCCCTAATAACATACCATTTTGTTTTCCTAAGGAAGAATATGGTATTAGTTTTAATTTTGTTATGTATTTATTCTTTATTTCTTCTGTTACATTTTCGATTTCACCTCCTATAATATTATCTATATTTTGTAAAATTTCATTTGGTAATATTTCTTCTAAAAGACTTGCTTCTACAACAATTACCGAGTTTCCTGTAATTGGTTCTTTTAGCATATTTCCTGTATCTACCATTGCTCTCGTTAATACACTTTTTCCATCTATATATATCTTTACTTCATAATATATATCTTTTTTTGAAATTTTAGTTTTAACAATTTTAAATGCTGTAATTAAAATGGCTGATGCTATTATTGCTCCTATAAATATACTTTTTAGAGGATATGTTCCTAAAAATAGTCCATTTCTCATAAGTATATCTTGGGGTTTTACAACATATATCAATGCAAATGCCACTCCTCCAAATATGAAGGAAGTAGTATAAAATATTAAAGTTTGTTTTGCTAATGTTTTTATATTTTGGGGTTTGTAGGCAATATATATCATAATAATTGATAAAATTATTTTTAAAAATATGTTAGAATAAATTGCTAAATTTGATATATATGTCATAACTGAATAAATTGCTCCGTATTGTACTAGATATAAATATTCGTATATGCTTAGCTTGAATTCTCAATATAATCGCTGTTGCATATATAATAATGCTATTCATAATAAGATTTTCTAAAATGACAACATCTATATAAATTGTCATACTTATCACCTAGAGTTATTTTAGCACAAGCATATTAAAAAAGTTGTCTTTTCTTATTGTAGAAAAAAAGAAATAATCGACAAAAAAACCGCTCTAGATGAACGGTTTTATTACTATATTTTCAATTACATAGTTTTATTTTTGTTCTTTCTTAAAAAAGCTGGTATATCTAAATCATTTTGTGATGAATTAGTATCTGATGTTGCAGGAATTGAGTTTATTTTCTTTTCCCATGTTTTTGGAATAGCATTATTTACTCCGATACTTGTGATTGGATCATTTTTTTCAAATCCTGTTGCAATAACAGTAATTTGAATTTCATCTTGCATTGATGTATCTGTTACTGTTCCGAAGATGATATTTGCTTCTGGATCTACGCTGCGTTGAACAAGTTCAGCTGCTGTATTAACTTCATGTAATCCTAAATCTTCTCCACCTGTAATATTTATAATAACACCTTTTGCTCCTTCTATTGAAGTTTCTAGTAATGGGCTTTGAATTGCTTGTTTTGCTGCATCTTCTGCTCTATTTTCTCCAGATGCTTTTCCTACACCCATATGTGCCATCCCTTGATTTAGCATAATAGTTTTTACATCTGCAAAGTCTAGGTTTACTAGTCCAGGTACTGCAATTAAATCTGATATACCTTGAACACCTTGTCTTAATATATCATCTGCTTGTCTAAAAGCTTCAATAATTGATGTTTTTCTATCAATTATTTGTAGTAATTTGTCATTTGGAATAACTACTAATGTATCTACTTTTCCTTTTAAACTTTCTATTCCTCTTTCTGCTTGTGATAATCTTTTTTTACCTTCAAATGTAAATGGTTTTGTAACAAC
>CANRML010000117.1 GCA_947631725.1 uncultured Clostridia bacterium | reverse complement strand
GAATCGAACCCACGCTATCAGGTCGGAAGCATGACATTCTACCACTAAATTATACCCGCATCAAATATATTATACAAGAAAATTAAAAACAATGCAATACATCAAGACAAAAACATCTGCCATTTAAATAATCTAAAATGCCACTATCAGAAATAAAAGAAAATTGCAATTTATATGCACACAAACACTGCATTTTTTGATGAAAAGCCTTGTTAATTTCATTTTTTCCATATTTTCCATCACCAATAATTGGTAACCCTATATGAGCTAAATGTGCACGGATTTGATGTGTTTTTCCAGTTTCAATTTCAACATCTAATATGCAAGTATTATCTGGCTTTTCTTCAATTACTGTATAACTTGTAACAATTTTTTGATAACCTTTTGCAGGGCTATCTGAAATATACACTAAAGACTTTTTATTATCTTTAAATAAATAGGCAGTCATAGTTTGCTGTTTTAATTTTGGAACAGAATAAACCCAAGCATAATAATGTTTTTTAATTTCATGCTTTTTAAATTTATCAAGCAATATTGACAAAGCTGCTTCTGTTTTTGCAAATAAAACTAATCCACAAGTATTTCTATCTAATCTATGACAAGGCATAGGTAAAAAATCCAGTGAACTATATTTATTATGGACATATGTTGTTAAAGAATTTTCACCAACTACTTCAATACCACGAGGCTTATTCACAACTAAAATATTATCATCCTCATAAAATATATCAAGAGAAAAACTTTTCTTGATTAACAAATTATCAGGTATATATACTAAAACTTCATCTCCATCAAAAATAATAATATCTTTATTGATTCTCTTTCCATTTACTTTGATATCCTTTTTTCGTAATGTATTACAAAACAAAGAATATGTAAGACCATCGATATTATCTAATAAAAAAGTATTCAATTTCCTTCCATCATATTTTTTATCAACAATTAATTTTTTCATAATATAATTATACGAAAAAAATAACAAAAAATCAAATAGAATAAAAAATATCAAATTTATTGCTTTTTTAAGTAAAATGCAGTATAATGGAAAAGTAAAAAAAGCAAATAGAAGGAAGGATTCAATAAAAATGAAAGCAATTGAGATAAGAAATAGATATTTAAACTTTTTTAAAAACCATGGACATACAATAATACCATCAGCACCGCTAATTCCAGAAAATGACCCATCTGTTTTATTTACAACAGCAGGTATGCAACCACTAGTACCATATCTTTTAGGAGAAACACATCCTGCAGGAACACGTTTAACAGATTATCAAAAATGCTTAAGAACAGTAGATATTGATGAGGTGGGAGACAATAGACACTTAACATATTTTGAAATGCTAGGGAACTGGTCATTAGGGGATTATTTCAAAGAAGAGTCAATTCAAATGAGTTTTGACTTCTTAACAAAGGAATTAGGTATACCCGTAGAGAAATTATATGTTACTTGTTTTAAAGGAGACCAAGATTGCCCAAAAGATGAAGTTTCAAGTAAATGTTGGGAAAAAGCAGGAATTTTAGATGGACATATATATTTTTATGGAAAAGATGACAACTGGTGGATAGCAGGAGAAGAAGGACCTTGTGGACCAGATACTGAGATGTTCTATGATACAGGAAAACCAGCTTGTTCAGACAATTGCCAACCATCATGTGATTGTGGTAAATATGTAGAAATCTGGAATAATGTATTTATGGAATATTACAAAAACTCAGATGGAAGTTATAGTAAATTAAAACAAAAAAATGTAGACACAGGACTAGGGCTAGAGAGGATGGCAATGTTATTACAAGGAAAGCAAACACCATTTGATACAGAACTATTTATGCCAGTAATGTCAAAATTAGAAGAACTTCAAAAAGTAGATGATATCCAAAGTAGAAGAATAATTGCAGAACATTTACGTGCTAGTATAATGGTCATTTGTGATGGAGGTAGACCAAGCAATATAGATAGAGGATATATCTTAAGAAGGCTAATCCGTAGGATGATAAGACATATGAATAAATTACAAATAGACTTATCAGAACTTAAAAACTTAATAGATATAAATATAGAAAATTTACAAGAAATGTATCCTGCATTAAAAGAAAATCAACAAATAATAGAGCAGGTAATAATTGAAGAAAAAGATAAATTTATAAAAACATTAGCACATGGAGAAAAAGAATTCTCTAAAGAAATACAAAAAGCAAAAGAGCAAGGTAAAACAAAAATTGATGGAGAAGTTGTATTTCGTCTATATGATACATATGGATTTCCACCTGAAGTAACAAAAGAACTAGCAGAGGAAAATGGGATGGAAGTTGATACAAAGAAATTTGAAGAACTATTTAAAGCACATCAAGAAAAATCAAGGATGGGCTCAGAGCAAAAATTCAAAGGTGGATTAGCAGATCAAAACGAAAAGACAATAGCATATCATACTGCAACACATTTATTACATCAAGCACTAAGAACAGTATTGGGTGAACATGTAAAACAAAGTGGTTCTAACATTACAGAAGAAAGACTACGTTTTGACTTTACACACCCAGCAAAAATGACTCCAGAAGAAATCGAAAAAGTAGAAAATTTAGTAAATGAACAAATTGAAAGAGACTTAAAAGTAACCTGTGAAGAAATGCCATATGAAGAAGCAAAAGCTTCAGGTGCAATAGGACTATTTACAGATAAATATGGAGATAGAGTAAAAGTATATACAATAGGAGACTTTAGTAAAGAAATATGTGGAGGACCACATGTAGAACATACAGGTAATATGGGAAAATTTAAAATAAAGAAGGAAGAATCTAGTTCATCAGGAATTAGAAGAATAAAAGCCGTTCTTATAAAATAAGGAGATAAATTATGGAAGATTGTATTTTTTGTAAAATTGTAAAAGGGGAAATACCATCAAGCAAAGTATATGAAGATGAAGATATATTGGCATTTAAAGACATTAACCCAGTAACACCAGTTCATATATTAGTTATTCCTAAAAAACATATAGAATCTTTAAATGA
>CANRML010000116.1 GCA_947631725.1 uncultured Clostridia bacterium | reverse complement strand
CATATGCAAAATATATAAAAATATGTCCGTGCAAATTTATAAAAAACTATTGATAAATTTTAATTTTCGTGATATAGTAACGAAGTAAAAATATAACTTGGGAGGAATTAACCAAATGAAATTATTCAAAACATATAGTGAAAAAGAAGTAAAAAGAGTAATGCCAATAGTAAAGCAGATTAATGATTTAGAAGATGAAATGTCAAAATTAAGTGATCATGAATTACGTGCAAAAACAGATTATTTTAAAGAACAATTAAAAGAAGGAAAAACATTAGATGATATATTACCAGAAGCATTTGCTGTAGTAAGAGAAGCTTCAAAAAGAACATTGGGATTAAGACATTTTGATGTTCAATTGATAGGTGGAATTATCTTACACCAAGGCAGAATTGCAGAAATGAAAACAGGAGAAGGAAAAACACTTGTTGCGACTCTTCCTGTATATTTAAATGCACTAGAAGGAAAAGGAGTTCATGTAATTACTGTTAATGACTATTTGGCAAAAAGAGATAGTGAGTGGATGGGAAAACTTTATAAATTTTTAGGCTTATCAGTTGGTCTTGTTATAAATGGGATGGAACCAAGAGATAAACAAAAAGCATATAATAGTGATATTACTTATGGAACAAATAATGAATATGGTTTTGACTATCTAAGAGATAATATGGTTATTTACAAAAATCAATTAGTACAACGTGGATTACATTATGCAATTGTAGACGAAATTGATAGTATTTTAATTGATGAGGCACGTACACCTTTAATTATTTCTGGTAGAGCAAATGAATCTTCTGAGCTATATAAAAAAGCAAATGACTTTGTAAAAAAATTAGAAGCAAAAGTTATTGTTGAAGAAGATGTTAAAGACTTTGACCAAGCAGAAGATAATGAAAAATATGACTATATTGTAGACTTAAAAGCAAAATCTGCATCTTTGACACAAAAAGGTATCAAAAAGGCAGAAGAATTTTTCCATTTAAATAATTTCAATGATTTGGAAAATTCTACTTTAGTACACCATGTAAATCAAGCATTACGTGCATATGGTGTCATGAAAAAAGATATTGACTACATTGTAAAAGATGGAGAAGTTTTAATTGTTGATGAATTCACAGGACGTATTATGTATGGAAGAAGATATAACAATGGCTTACATCAAGCAATTGAAGCAAAAGAACATGTAAAAATTGCAGATGAATCAAAAACATTAGCAACTATTACCTTCCAAAATTATTTTAGGATGTATGATAAATTAGCAGGTATGACAGGTACAGCAATGACAGAAGCAGAAGAATTTGAAGAAATATATAACTTAGATGTTGTATCTATTCCTACAAATAAGCCAATGATACGTGATGATCAAAATGATGTTATTTATAAAAACGAAAATGCTAAATTTAAGGCAGTTGTAGAAAGTATCAAAGAAAGCCATAGTAAAGGACAGCCAGTTTTAATTGGTACAGTTTCAATAGAAAAATCTGAAAAATTAAGTAAATTATTACAACAAGAAAGAATCCCACATGAAGTATTAAATGCTAAATCACATGAAAAAGAAGCTATGATTGTAGCACAAGCAGGTAAATTTGGGGCAGTTACAATTGCAACAAATATGGCTGGTCGTGGTACTGATATTATGCTAGGTGGAAATAGTGAGTATTTGGCAAAAGAAGAAATGAGAAAAAATCGTGTTCCAGAAAACTTAATAGAAGAAGCAAACACATATTATGAAACTGATGACCAAGAAATTTTAAGGGCAAGAGAAGAATTTAAAAAATTAGTACAAAAATATGATGAAGAAATCAAAGAAGAAAAAGAAAAAGTAATTCAAGCTGGTGGTTTGAAAATAATAGGAACAGAAAGACATGAATCAAGAAGAATTGATAACCAGTTAAGAGGACGTAGTGGACGTCAAGGTGACCCAGGAGAATCTAAATTCTATATAGGCCTTGATGATGATTTAATGAAAATCTTTGGTGGAGATGCTATTACAAGAGTATATAACACTTTAGGTGCAGACGAAGATATGCCAATTGAAGCAAAAATCATTTCAAAATCAGTTGAAAATGCACAAAAGAAAGTTGAGGGAAGAAACTTTGCTATTCGTAAAAATGTCTTAAAATATGATGATGTTAATAATGTACAAAGAGAAATTATTTACAAACAAAGAAGAGAAGTTCTTGATGGTGAAAATCTAAAAGATAATATAACAAACATGATTACAAGTGTATCAAATGAAATTGTTGATATGTATGTTGATGAAAATAATCATATTGAGGCAGAAGTTTTAGGAAATGAAGTTTTAACTAATTTCGGAATTGATATTAGAGAATTTGTTAAAGAAAATGATGACAGTCCAGAAAAAATCAAGGAAGAATTACAAAAACAATCTTTAGAAAAATATGAAGAAAAAGAAAAAGACATCGGCGAAGAACAAATGCGTGAACTTGAAAGAGTTGTTTTACTAAAAGTTGTTGATGAAAAATGGATGAACCATATTGACAATATGGAAGAATTAAAAGATGGTATTGGTCTACGTGCATATGGACAACAAGACCCTGTTGTAAAATATAGGATGGAAGGTATGGATATGTTCGAAGAAATGACAGCAGATATTAAATATGATGTTGTTAAAATTCTTATGAACATTAGAAAACAACAAGATGTTAGACGTCAAGAAACAGCTAAAATTACAGGAGCAGCATTAGAGGCTATAAATAGTGTTGATGGTGGAAAATCAATGAATATAAATGAAAACCAAACAGTAAGAAATGAAGGACCAAAAATTGGTAGAAATGACCCATGTCCATGTGGAAGTGGTAAGAAATACAAAAACTGCTGTGGTAAAAATCAATGATATCAATAGTTACAACGATTTCTAAAAATTGTGGTTCGGGTAAAAGGTATAAGAATTGTTGCGGAAAGAATGCTTAAATACTGAATCATAAGAGATTTTTAAAACTTAAAAAAATAATAAAAAAGTTCTGTTTGTCAGCAAAAACAAAAATATGCGAACAAAAAGCATTGAAAATAAAGGTATGTAGACATAGTATATATGTTGACATTCCTTTTTTGTTGTGTGAGAATATAAAAGAAAATGGAGGTAAAAAATGGTAAATATTAGAAACGTGGTAAAGTATATCAATATCAATTTGAAAT
>CANRML010000115.1 GCA_947631725.1 uncultured Clostridia bacterium | reverse complement strand
GAAATCTCAAAAAAATTAGATGACATTAATAAATTGAAAAATGAATTAGAGACAAGACAAAAAAATGAAACAAATCAAGAAAAAGAAATATTGGATAATGCTAAAATTGAAGCAAGAAATATTTTACTTGAAGCAGAGCAAGAAGCAAATAAAATTATTAAACAATTAAATGAACTAAATTCCTCAGAGAAAAATAGAGAAGCAAATATATTGAGAAAAAACTTAAAAGAAAAAATAAAAGACACAATAGAAAAAGAAGAAGTAGAAGAAAATTCAGAAAAATATGAGAATATAGAATTAAATACACCAGTATTTGTAAAAACAATAAAACAAGAAGGAATCACGATTTCACATATTTCCAAAGATGGAGAAGTTCTTGTACAAATAGGAAATATGAAAATGCAAATACCAGTAAAAAACTTACAAATAATAAAAGAAAAATCAAAAAAAGAAAAAGAGATTAAAATCCATACTCAAACGTCAAAAACAAAAATAGCAACAACAGAAATTAATATTATTGGACTTAATGTTGAAGAAGCCAAAATGGTAGTTGACAAATTTTTAGATGATAGCCATTTAGCTAAAATTCAAACAGTTCATATTATTCACGGAAAAGGAACAGGAAAATTAAGAAAAGGAATTCATGAATTTTTACAAAAGCATCCTCATGTAAAATCATATAGATTAGGAACATTTGGAGAAGGAGAAATGGGAGTTACAGTTGTAGAATTAAAATAAAATTTAGAAAATGCAAGAATTTTTAAATAAAAGGCTTGCATTTTTTGGTAAAATCTGATAAAATATTGAGCGTAAAAAACACATAAAGTTAATTTGAAAGGGTGTGCTAGCTTTAGCTAGTCCGGTTCAAGTGACAAAACTTTATGGAAGCAAAAACAAAAAGGAGGAATTAAAAATGGCAGTAGTTGCAATGAAACAATTACTAGAAGCAGGTGTTCACTTTGGACATCAAACAAGAAGATGGGATCCAAAAATGGCGGAATATATATTCCAAGCTAGAAATGGAATTCACATCATCGATTTACAAAAGACATCAAAGAAAATTGATGAGGCTTATGCATTTTTGAAAGAACAAGCAGAAGAAGGAAAAACAGTTTTATTTGTAGGAACAAAGAAACAAGCACAAGAATGTATGAAGGAAGCCGCTATCAAATGTGGTATGTACTATGTTGACCAAAGATGGTTAGGAGGGATGCTAACAAACTTTGGAACAATTAGAGCAAGAGTACAAAGATTAAAAGACTTAGAAGCAATGCAAGAAGATGGTACATTTGATATTTTACCAAAAAAAGAAGTTATTCTATTGAAAAAAGAAATGGAAAAACTAGAGAAAAACTTAGGTGGAATTAAAGATATGGAAGTTTTACCAGGTGTTATATTCTTAGTAGATCCTAAAAAAGAAAGAATAGCTATATTAGAAGCAAAAAAATTAAATATTCCAGTTATAGGTTTAGTAGATACAAACTGTAACCCAGAGGAAGTAGATTATGCTATTCCTGGAAATGATGATGCAATTCGTGCAGTAAAATTAATTGCAGATGTAATGGCAAATGCAGTAATTGAAGGAAGACAAGGAGAAAGCTTTGAAACTGCTGAAGAAGCTGAAACATTAGATGTGGCTGAAGAAGCAACTGATATGGAACAAGTTGTTGAAAAAGCAACTGAAACTGAAGAAACAGCTGAAGAAACAGCTGAATAAAGGAGGAATTTCAAATGGTTACAGCAAGTTTAGTAAAAGAATTAAGAGAAAAAACAGGTGCAGGAATGATGGACTGCAAAAAAGTGTTAACAGAAACAGATGGCGATATGGAGAAAGCAATTGAACTTTTAAGAGAAAGAGGAATTGCAAAAGCAGCTAAAAAATCAGGAAGAGTAGCTGCAGAAGGATTAGTAGAAGCATATATTGCTGAAGATGGAAAATCAGGAGCTGTTGTAGAAGTAAATTCAGAAACAGACTTTGTTGCAAAAAATGAAGAATTTAGAACATTTGTTACAAATGTAGCAAAACAAGTTTTAGAAACAAATCCAAAAGATGTAGAAGAATTATTAGTTCAAGAAGCAAAATTTGAACCAGGAAAAACAGTTCAAGAAGTATTAGTTGAAAAAATAGCAACAATCGGAGAAAATATGACTATTAGAAGATTTGCTAGATTTGAATCTGATGGATTAGTAGAAAAATATATTCATGGTGATGGAAAAATTGCTGTTTTAGTTAATATGAAAAAAGGAACTCCAGAAGTAGCAAAAGATATTTGTATGCAAATTGCAGCAGCAAGACCAGAATATGTAAGAAAAGAAGAAGTACCTCAAGAAAGAGTTAACAAAGAAATGGAAATCCTAAAAATTCAAACTATAAATGAAGGAAAACCAGAAGCTATTGCAGAAAAAATCGTTTTAGGAAGAATTGGAAAATTCTATGAAGAAATCTGCTTAGTAGATCAAGCATTTGTAAAAGACCCAAATATGAAGGTATCTGAACTATTAAAACAAAAAGATGCAGATGTAGAAGCATTTGCAAGATTTGAAAAAGGTGAAGGTATAGAGAAAAAAGAAGAAAACTTCGCAGAAGAAGTTATGAATCAATTAAAATAAAAGAAAAATAAAATAGAGTACATTTTATATATTGTACTCTATTTAAATTTTTAAAATCAATAATCCTAAAAATACATAAGCAAAATGAGAAATTCTTTTCTTAGAATATTGCAATTGATAGATTGATTCACTTAAAGCACAGTGTTTATCAACTAAAGTTAAGATAAAACTTTCTCTATATTTAGGAAAAGAAAAAAATGTAACAGGCCACATGTGTTTTATAATAATATCTTTTTCTTTTTCATTTAAATCAAATAATTTACTAGCATTTTCATAAGCTGTATTTGGATGAGTAAAAGCATGTAAACCTTTACGACCATCTTGTCTTTTTCTCCAATCATATAAAAACAAATCATGAAGCATAGCAGCTCTAGCACAAGATATGTAATCTAAGTTACGCTTTTTACAAGCTTTATAGCAATAATAAGAAGCGATTAAGCAATGATCAAAACAAGAAGTATCATAATGTTGCTTATAATTTTTCATTTCTTGCACTGTTTCATTTTTTAATATATCATTAATTATATTTATAAATTCTTTATCTTCATATATTTTATCAAGTAATTCTTCCATTTCTTTACCTCATTTAAAAAACTATCCA
>CANRML010000114.1 GCA_947631725.1 uncultured Clostridia bacterium | reverse complement strand
AGGAGAGAGAATATGGAAATAAATGAAATACAAAACAATTTAAATGTGGAAAAAAATACAATAAATGAAAAAGAACAAAAAAATTTTTTGGAAACGACTTTAGGAAAAACAATAAATACAGCATTAGATATTGGAATTAGAGCGCTATTACCAGATTTTATAGATGAGCAAATAATAAATTTGAAAAATAATTTATTCAATAATGGATTAAAAGATGGAATAACAAAAACAATAGATGATGCGATTGATTTAGGAAAAAGTGCACTAGGAATTGTAACAGGAAATTTTGAAAATGTTAATCAAATGCAGGATGCAGTAAAAACAGGAGGAATCATAGATGGGATTTCCAGTTTACTAGATACTGCAGTTAATACTGCACAAAAAGCGGGATTAATTAATAACAATATAGCCAATACAATAAAAAGCGGAAAAAATGTGATATTAAATAATGTAGAAAGTAACATTGAAACTACTTTTGCAAATCAATTAAAATCAGTAGAATATACAAATAAATATATAAATAATTGGAAAAATTATTATAATAATCAAGATTTTGAAGGCATGCAGAGGGAGTATAACAAAATACAAAAATCAATAAAAAATTTAGTTCCAATAGAAAAAACTATCAATGAAGCTAGAACAGTAGAAAATTTACACAATCTAATAAAAAATAATGGAAGAAATTTTAATCTAACAAAAGAAGAATTAGAATTAGCAGAAAAATTAAAATAACAAATAAATTGCTCAAAAACTTACATAAAATCCTTGCAAAATTCAATTTGTTTTAGTATAATACAACTATAGAAAAAGCAAGAAAAGAGGGAAAAAAATGGAAGAAAGACAAGATAGACGAGACGGAAAAATTATTGAAAGAGACATTGAAAAAGAAATGCGAACAGCTTACATTGATTATGCTATGAGTGTTATTGTATCCCGTGCCCTTCCAGATGTAAGAGATGGTTTAAAGCCAGTACACAGAAGAATATTATATTCAATGCACGAAGATGGTATTACAGCAGATAAGCCATATCGTAAATGTGCTAATACAGTTGGATCTGTATTAGGAAGATATCACCCACATGGAGATAGTTCAGTTTATGATGCAATGGTAAGGCTTGCACAAGACTTTACAATGAGATATCCATTAG
The DNA here is from genome assembly GCA_947631725.1 of uncultured Clostridia bacterium. Lineage (GTDB taxonomy): Bacteria > Bacillota > Clostridia > TANB77 > CAG-508 > CAG-269. The sequence continues at coordinate 2,215 of CANRML010000114.1, read as the reverse complement.
TAGATGGACATGGAAACTTTGGCTCAGTTGATGGAGATAGTCCAGCTGCAATGAGGTATACAGAAGCAAGGATGGCAAAAATATCTGAATATATGTTGACAGATATTGAAAAAAATACAGTAGATTTTATGCCAAACTATGACGACAGATTGCAAGAACCAACAGTATTGCCAGCAAAAATACCAGCACTATTGATAAATGGTTCTTCAGGTATAGCAGTAGGGATGGCAACAAATATACCACCACATAATCTAAAAGAAGTTATTGATGGAATTATTAAAATTATTGATGAGGATGAAGTAACAGATGAAGATTTAATGCAAGTTATTAAAGGACCAGATTTTCCAACAGGTGCAACTATATTAGGAACAGAAGGAATTAAGCAAGCATATTCAACAGGTAGAGGAAAAATCACGATGAGAGCAGAAGCTGAGATTGAAGAAATGAGTGGAGGAAAACAAAGAATAATAGTTTCTTCATTACCATATCAAGTAAATAAAGCAAAATTAGTAAAAACAATTTCTGACTTAACAAAAGAAAAAAAGATAGAAGGAATTTCAGAAGTAAGAGATGAATCAGACAGAAAAGAAAAAACAAGAGTTGTTATAGAATTAAGAAGAGATGCAAATGCACAAGTTGTATTAAATCAATTATATAAACATACTCAAATGCAAGACACTTTTGGAATTATCTTACTAGCCCTAGTAAAAGGAGAACCAAAAATATTAACACTTAGACAAATTTTAGATTGCTACATAGATCATAGAAAAGAAGTCATCTTAAGAAGAACACAATTTGAACTAGATAAAGCATTAGCAAGAGCACATATATTAGAAGGGTTAAAAATTGCACTAGATAATATAGACGAAGTAATAAGTATAATTCGTTCATCATATGACAATGCAAAAGAAAGATTGATGGAAAGATTTGGTTTATCTGATATACAAGCACAATCTATACTAGATATGAGGCTAAGGACACTACAAGGTTTGCAAAGAGAAAAAATTGATGAAGAATATAACGAATTATTAAAATTGATACAACATTTAAGAGATGTATTAGCAAGTGAAAAATTAGTATTTGATATTATAAAAGAAGAACTACTTGAAATAAAAGCAAAATTTGGTGATGACAGATTAACAAAAATTGTAGCAGCAGAAGGTGAATTTATAGAAGAGGACCTAATAAAAGAAGAGCAAACAGTAATAGCATTAACACACTTTGGATATATAAAAAGGATGCCAATAGATACATATAAGAGCCAAAGACGAGGAGGAAAAGGAATTACAGGAATTGCTACAAGAGAAGAAGACTTTGTAAAACAAATCTTTATAGCGTCAACACATGATACAATATTGTTCTTCTCAAATAAAGGAAAACTATACAGATTAAGAGGATATGAAATACCAGAAGCAGGAAGGACAGCAAAAGGAACAGCAATTGTTAATCTATTAAGGCTAGATGTAGGAGAAAAAATATCAGCAGTAATACCAATACAAAACTTTGCAGAAGGAAAATATCTTTTAATGGGAACAAAAAAAGGATTAATAAAGAAAACAGCATTAAAAGAATATGAAACTAGCAAAAAAACAGGATTACAGGGAATAACTTTAAAAGAAGATGACGAACTAATAGCTGTAAGATTAACAGATGGAGAAGACAATGTAGTTTTAGTAACAGAAAAAGGACTATGTATAACATTTGACGAAAAAGATGTAAGACCAATAGGAAGAACAGCACAGGGAGTTATTGGAATTAGAATAAATGACGACGATAAAGTAATTGGTATGGAATCTGTAATAAGAGGTGGAAGAGCAACATTACTTGCAATTACAGAAAATGGATTTGGTAAAAGAACAGAACTAGATGAATATAGAGTACAGCTAAGAGGAGGAAAAGGAGTAATAACATATAAAATAACACCAAAAACAGGTAAAATAGTAGGAATAAGAATTGCAAACGACGAAGATGATGTAATGCTAATTACAGATACAGGAACAATTATTAGATTAAAAGTAAAAGAAATTAGTATATTAGGCAGAGCAACACAGGGAGTTACTTTAATGAGAACATCTAATGGAGGAAAGGTAGTTAGTATAGAAATAGTAACACCAGAAATAGAAGAATAGAGGCACAAATGAGGCTGCTGAAAAAGTAGCACAAAAAAATAGTGAATTGGAAAATAATTTTTCTAATTCGCTATTTTTTATGTACT
>CANRML010000113.1 GCA_947631725.1 uncultured Clostridia bacterium | reverse complement strand
AGTTATTTTATAGGTAAAAATAAAAAACAAGCATTATATATATCATTATGTGCAACAATTTTGGCTTTAATTATGGCACAAAATGTTACTGCAATTGCAAACACTGAATATTACTATTGGTTTTTAACAGCTATATCTCCAATTACTTCAGCAAGACTTATTAGAAATGGAATAGTGGTCTTAGTAGCATTTTTTATTTGGATTGGAACTAAATATATTAATACATCAAAGAAAGATTTTATAGTTGAGAATAAAAACATATTAGAAAAAATATATTTTGCAATTTTGGCAGGACTTACTATTCCTTGGAGTAATGATGGAGGAATCGCAGCATATATTGCCATATCTTTTATTTATTTTATATTACTCATAAAACAATACAAAACTAATATAAAACCAATTATTTTGTATACTTTGATGTATATAGGTATTAGCTTATTTACATTATTTATTGTAATAACAATTATTACTAGAGGAAACCCAATGTCTTGGCTAAAATTCACACTTGGTGTTAGCTCTTATCAAAAATGGTATTATAATGTAGCAATTGAGAAGATAAATATTCATCTGACAGATATTGAATTGGCTTTTACACATATAATAGCATTAATATTGGCAATATATTATATATATAAAATAGCTAAATCAAAAAGTAAATCTAATATAATGAGATACTCAATATTAGCAATAATAATAATTCAACCTGTTTTATCACGGATATATATATCAATTTTTGTCAGGTGGAACTATTCGTGAAGTAGTTGGATTATCAGTATTTGTATTTGTTTTCACATATCTATTTATAGGAGCACGCAAAATATGTAGAAGCAAAATAGTAAAAAATATTTCAAAGACGGCAATTATTCTAATATGTGGAATTATAGTAGTTGGACGTACTACAAATACAGTAATGGCCATAAATAACAGGCAAAACGAAAATCCGATATATATAGAAGAACTAGGAGGATATTTTACAGAACTTGGAGATAGTATTGTAGATGCAAAAAATAGAATAGGAGATAGTAAGATATTTTCTACATATGCAACTGCAATTGAAACAGCGACAAATCAATTTCAACCATCAGGAATAGACTACATCATCCATGTTTTAGGAAACAAACAAAGAGAAGAATATATAGAAAACTTTAAAAAAGGTGAATTTGATTATGTAGTAACAACAGACAAAGACTATCATAGATGGAGATATTGGATAAAAAATGCAAACTGGTTTTTCTATAAAGAACTGTATAAAGACTATATACCAGAATTTTCTACAGAATATAATGTATTTTGGAAAAAGCAAGCAAAAGAAAAAGTTTCTGAAAATGCAAATATAAAAATAGAAACAAAAGATCTTTCTACTAAAAAAATTAGAGTAGAAACTGAAAATCCAAACTTTGACGGAGTTGCAAGTGTAAAAATATCATATAAATCACATTTCAAAAAAGACTTTTGGAAAAAACTTATAATAAATAGATATGTTTTTGTAAATGATATTTCAGGCAAATCATTGACAGAAAGTACCCATGTTGACTATAATATACCTAATAAATCAGAAGAATACTATATTCCTATAACAATAATAAATGGTGTTGGAGAACTAGAAATAAGTTCATATCCATTTGATGATACAACATTTGAACTTGATAATGCAGAAATATCAGAATTATTTGATGTAAACTTTAAATATTGTGTAGCAAGCAGAAATCATAACATTTTTGGAAATACTTTATATATTGATAATTCAAAAGAAAATCAAATAATTTTAGAAGATGCTGAAGCAATAAAAATAGGAGATATACAAGAAGAAATTTCAGAAATTTCCAAAGATGACAATTTCATAAAATTAAGAATAGATAAAAATATTGAAAATTTTGCATATCCAAATTATTTTGAAGTTATAAATAAAGGAGAATAAAATGAAATTATCCATATCAAATATTGCATGGTCAAAAGAACATGATAAAGAACTATATAATATTATTTCACAAAAAGGATTTGAAGGAATTGAAATTGCACCAACTAGAATTTTTGAAGAAGAGCCTTATGAACATATAGAAGAAGCAAGACAATTTGCCAAAGAATTATATGAAAAATATAATTTAAAAATTAGTTCAATGCAATCTATTTGGTTTGGAAAACAAGAAAAAATATTTAGAACACTAGAAGAAAGAAAAGTTCTATTAAAATATACAAAAAAAGCTATAGATTTTGCCGAAGCTATAGATTGTAAAAACTTAGTTTTTGGATGTCCTAAAAATAGAGTTGTTTTTGATATAGAAAAAGACTATCAAACTGCAATAGAATTTTTTAATGAAATAGGGGAGTATGCATACAGAAAAAATACTTGTATTGCAATAGAACCAAATCCTACTATTTATAATACAAACTTTATTACTAAAACTCAAGAAGCAATAAAGATTGTAAAAGAAATAAATTCTGATGGCATAAAAGTAAATTTAGATTTAGGTACTATGATAGAAAATAAAGAAGACATTAGTATATTAAAAAATAATATAGGTTTGATTAATCATGTACATATAAGTGAACCAAATTTAGAAATTATAAAAACAAGAGAAATACATAGTGAACTAATAAAACTGTTAAAAGAAGAAAAATATAATAAATATGTTTCTATTGAAATGAAAAATGGCAATAACGTAGAAGATATAGAAAATGTCTTGAACTATATTTATCAATTAAGGAAGGAAAGTTAAGCTTATGGATTATACAAATATTGAAGGAGTACCAGATTTTGAGTGTCAAGAATATCAAGAAAAGAAAACAAAGTATTGTATATGTATTCCTATTATAAATGAGGGAGAACGAATAAGAAAAGAATTAGAAACTGCCAAAAAACATAATATACCTCAACTTGCTGATATAATAATATGTGATGCAGGTTCTACAGATGGCTCAACAGATTCAAAACTATTACAAGATTTTGGAGTCAATACACTTCTAATAAAAAAAGGACCTGGAAAGCAAGGAGCACAATTAAGGATGGGATTTTGGTGGGCTTTAAATAGAGGATATGAAGGAATTATAACAATAGATGGAAATAACAAAGATAGTATAGAAGATATTCCTAATTTCATAGAAAAATTGGAAGAAGGGTATGATTTTATTCAAGGCTCTCGATTTATAAAAGGTGGACAAGCAATAAATACACCATTGGTAAGGTATCTTTCTGTTAGATTGCTACATGCACCAATAATATCTCTTACTGCTAAAAAATGGTATACAGATACAACAAATGCTTATCGTGCATACTCTAAAAAATATTTAGAATATCCAGATGTTAAACCTTTAAGAGATATTTTTATGACATATGAATTATTAGCATATCTTTCTGTAAAAGCAGATAGATT
>CANRML010000112.1 GCA_947631725.1 uncultured Clostridia bacterium | reverse complement strand
CTCCATGTATAGGAAATGAAAACTTTTTTGCACATAAACATTGACAATTTGCAAAAATACTAGTATAATTTTATAGTGTATTTAAAATAGAAAATATAATAGAGATATATATGTATCTATTTAAGGAGGGATATATTATGGCACAACCAAAAAGAAGATGGTCAAAAGCAAGAACACATTTAAAAAGATCAACATGGAAAAAAGAAGAACCAAAGTTTTCTACTTGCCCACATTGCCACGAACCAATTTTACCACACAGAGTTTGTGAAAATTGCGGATATTACAATGGAAAACAAGTAGTAACAAAAAAAGAAACTGAAAATGCTTAAAATAGAAACGGAAAATCTCCGTTTTTTATTTTTTGACAAAAATTTTATTTTTTTTCAAAAAAAACTATACAAAAAAAATTTAATATGATAAAATAAATCAAACAACATACAAAAGAAAGAGAGGAAATAAACATGTTTGAAAAATTTTTAAAAAGATCAAATTGGACAGATATAGCAATTGCATTTGTTTTTATACTTTTAGGAGCATTACTAATGTTAAAACCAGATGAAATGATGGAAGTTCTTTCAATTTTATTAGGAGCAGTATTTGCAATAGTAGGAATTCTTAAATTGGTAGATTATTTTACATCTAAAGACAAAGAAGATTATTTATTAACAATGTCTGTTATATTTGTAATCATCGGAGCAATAATGATATTATCTCCATCAATTATTTCTAATTTATTTAGTATAGCTTTAGGAGTTTGGATTATAGCAGCAGGATTACGTAACTTCCAAACAACTTTAATATGGAAGGAAGTAAAATCAGGATATTGGACAGTTGCTTTAGTATTTTCTATGCTAATGATGGTAGCAGGAATTGCTATATTATCTAATACAGCAATTGCAGTACAAGTAATAGGAATAATCATTATAATATATGCATTGTTAGACATTATGACAAAAATGATTTTTATGAAAAAAATAAAAGACTATTTCAAAGGTTAAAAAAAAGTCTTAAGGTAACAAATAACCTTAAGACTTTTTTACTAATATAGGAAATAATAGACATATAAAACAAATTTTAGGATAAACTATAATAGGAAAGGAGCAAAAAGATGGAAGTTAAAAAAATTTCAGAAGGTAGTTTTGAACAAGATGTACTAAAATCAGATATTCCTGTATTAGTTGATTTTTATGCAGATTGGTGTGGACCTTGTAGTGTAATGTCACCAATTGTAGAAGATATTGCAAGTGAATTAGATGATAAGATAAATGTAGGAAAAGTGAATATTGACGAAAATCAAGAATTGGCAATAAAATATGATATTATGAGTATACCAACTATTATATTATTTAAAAATGGAAATATAGAAAAAAGCTTTATTGGGGTTAGGAGCAAAGAAGAAATATTAAATGCAATTAGATAAAAGGAGGATAAAATGGTACTATGGAAATGGAGCTAGGAAGTATAAAAAGGATAAATGATATGCTAGATAGAATACCAATTACACCAGAAAACCAAGATGATATAGAAAGTGCAAAACAAGCAATGGAAGACCATGACTATATGACAGCATTAACAATTATGAGAAAGCTAAATGAGAGGAAAAATGTAATAGGAAGAGTTAATGATAAAAAAGACGAAGAATATGATGATGAGGAAGAATATAATGAGCAAGAAGATGAAGAATATGAAGAAAACTCATTAGATAATTATGATGATGAAGATGATGAAGACAATGAAGAATATAACGATTATGAAGAAGGAAATACTTTACCATTTGATACTAATGAATATGAGGAAGAAGAAAAAGAATATACTTTTGAAAATGAAGGAAATGTAGAAAAATATCCAAAAGAACTTAGAAATATTGAACTAGAGAAAATATATATAGGATTATTACTTCAAGAACCAAAATTAATTGTAAGATATCATATATTATTTGACAACTGCTATTTTGAAAGTGACAGTTTGCTAAACATATACAAAAGTATATTATTTACTGAAGGAGGAGACTACACTCCAGAAAAAGCAAAACAAAAATTTAACTTTTCCAAAGAAGTAGAAGGTATTTATCAACAAAAATATCAACTAAAAAAATATGTAGAAGGTAAAGACTATAATATGGAAAAGATTTATACAGACTTAATGAAATTATGTATTCTACGTAGAAAATATAATGAAATGCCTATTGAAACTATACAGAAAAAAATTGTCGAAATAGCTAATTATGAATTATATGATAAAATGACAATAGAAGAAGTAGAAAGTGCAACAAATCAAGTAACAGTAACAGATAAATTCAAACAATCCGTATTAAATTTAGACTTAACAGGATTTCTAGAGGCAGGAGAAAGCAATCTAGCAAATGGTTTATCATTACCATTTCCAATTTTATCAAGTGTATTTAAAGGAATAAGAAAAGGAGAAACGATGGCAATTGCTATGCCATCAAATGCAGGAAAAAGTAGATTTACTGTAAATTTAGCAACATATACTGCTTTGATACATCATAAAAAAGTGTTAATTATATCTAATGAAATGTCAGAAGAAAAAATGAGATTAACACTAATTACAACAATTTTAAACAATCCAGAAATTCAAAAATTACACAAACAAAAAATAAGTAAAACAGAAGGAGAATTATTAGACTTTAAATTTAGACCAGATAATGCAAAAGATGTAGAAGTAGATGAAAATGGTTTTGTACTTCAAGGCAAAAAAGAAACAAGACAACAATTTGTAAAAAGATTATCTAAAATTTCAACTGAATTCAAAATGACAATAGCAGTTACTGATTGGATAAACAAGCAAGTAAATAATGAAATTTATTTTATCAATATTACAGACCATACAAATGATGAACTTAAAAAAGTTATAATGAATTATTATTATAAAGAAAAAATTGAATATGTTTTCTATGATACATTAAAAACAGACACAGACAATATTGGAAATGGAGAAGAACTAAAAAGAACAGCAACAATACTTGCAAATTTAGCGCAAAACTTTGGTATCTTTATATGTTCTACATTACAATTAACAGAGAACAAAACAAATCCAATAAATTTGGATATTAATGATTTAGCAGTTAGTAGAACAGTAAAAGAGGTATTAGATACATTATGCTTAATGAAACAAATTCCAAGAGATATGTATGATGATTTTCAATATTCAGAGCAAGAAGTAGATACTAAATTTTATAATATAAAAAAATATGACGATCCAGATGAGAGATATTATGCTTGTATAGTTGATAAAAACAGAGCTGGTGCAAAACCAAAACTATTATTTAATTTGAATTTAGCATACAATCGTTGGGAAGAATTAGGATACTTAAGCTTAAAGCAGTAACCAATCAAAACTTCTTTCATAAGAAATAAATGAAGGAAGTTTTTTTAT
>CANRML010000111.1 GCA_947631725.1 uncultured Clostridia bacterium | reverse complement strand
TATTTTTTCCCTAAGGTTATATCAATTTGTCTATTTATTTTTCCTCTTGCAATTTTTAAGGTTACTTGTTCCCCTGGTTTTTTTGTATATATATATTCTCTTAAGTCGTTCATTGTATTTATCTCTTTTCCATCTATTGATAAAATAATGTCTTTTTCTTTTAATTCTGTATTATCTGCTGGACCTTGTGGTGTAATTTGTGCTACATATATTCCTTTTTCAAAAGAAATATTGTTATCTAAATATGGGATAACTTGTTTATCATAAGCATATATTCCAATATTTGCTTGCTCAAAAATTTCCCCTTCTTGATATTTTTGAATTATACTTTTTACAACATTTATTGGTACTGCAAATCCTATTCCTTCTGCAGTTGTAATTTTTACAGTGTTAATTCCTATTACCTCACCATTTGGTGTAATAAGTGGTCCACCACTATTACCAGGATTTATTGTTGCATCTGTTTGAATTAAATCTGACATATATGATTTATTATTTTCTTCTTCTATTTTTATACTTCTATTTTTTGCACTTATTATTCCTGATGTTACCGTTCTTCTAAATTCAAATCCTATTGGGTTTCCTATTGCATACACTGTTTCTCCTACTCTTATTTTACTAGAATCTCCTAATGTTGCATAACTTAAATTTTTTGCTTCAATTTTTGTAAGCGATAAATCTAAATCTGTATCACTCCAAGCTACTGTTCCTTCATAGTTTTGCCCGTTTTCTAGGGTAATATAGCACTTACTATATTTGCTTCCTGTTACATGTTCATTACTTAAAATATATCCATTTTCTGTTACTATTACTCCTGTTCCTAATCCTAATTCTGCTTCATTACTTGTTGATAAAATTGAATTTCCAGTATTTTTTAATTTTGAAATTCCTACAATATTTTTTGTTGTTTCTTCTATTATATCTGCTATTTTTTTGCTATTTTCTTCTTCGTTTTCCACAGTTTGCTCATTTTGTGTGGAAGATAGTCTTGTTGTTTCATATTTTATAGGTTCTATTTTTATATTTTTGTATGTAGTATAGATATAAAATGCACCTATCCAAAGTAATAATAGAATTATTGTTACTACTATTATTTTCTTTTTTGGATTTGTTCTTTTTCTTCTTCTACTTTTCATGAAAACACCTCTTATTTAGTATTTCCATTTTTTTAGGTTTTAATCTTTTATACTTAAAGATATTAAAAACGGACAGCTATTTGCTATCCGTTCTGTTTTATTTCTTCATATCTTTTTATTTTTTGAGTAGTTGTTTTTGCTAATAATGTTGTAGTAATAGTAATTTTTTTAATATGTTTATATATCGGTAAGTCTTTATTTATATTTTTTACTTCCTGCCAAATTATTTTCTTATATTCTTCTTCTGTCTTTTTCCCTAAATTTTGTTCTATAATATCTTTATCATATACAATTTTTGCACATAACATAGTATCTGTTTTGCTTTCTTTTCTTTGATATACAATACTTTCTATTACATATGGAATTTTATTTATTAAGAATTCTATTTCTTGTGGATATACATTTTTTCCATTTTGTAATACGATTACATCTTTTTTTCTTCCTGTTACATATAGGAAATTATCTTTATCTAAAAATCCATAATCTCCTGTACTAAACCATCCATCTTTTAGCACTTTTTTGGTTTCTTTTTCATTTTCATAATAGCCTATCATAACACTTGGTCCTTTTACTGTAATTTCACCAATTCCTTCTTCATTTTTGTTTTCAATCTTTACATCTAAATTATCTAATACCAAGCCCACTGATCCAGGTCTTTTTTGTTTATCTGTTTCTGCTGAAATAACTGGTGAAGTTTCTGTTAGTCCATATCCTTGTACTAGTTCAATCCCTAAGTCGTTATACCCCATAATCGTATTTTTATCCATTGGTGCTGATCCATATAGCACTACTCTTAGGTTTCCTCCAAAACTTTTTAAAACTTCTTTAAATAAAACTTTTCTTAAATCTATTTTTACTTTTAATAAAGCATTTGATATTTTTACTAGTTTATTTATAAGTTTTGTTTTTCCTTTATTTTCTATTGCTTGTTGAATTTTTTTATACATATTTTCCAAGATAAGAGGAACTGCAACAAATACTGATATTTTATATTCTTGTAAATTTTTTTGTATATATTTTAGTCCATCACAAAATGCTACTGTTGACCCCCAGTAGAGTCCAAATAAAAAGGTTATTGTACACTCAAAAGTATGATGTATTGGTAAAAAAGATAGTAAAACATCTTTTGGATATAATTTAACATATCTACCTATTGCTAAAATATTAGAACATATATTATATTGTGATAGCATAACTGCTTTGGGCTCACTTGTTGTTCCTGATGTAAATAACATTATTGACATTTTTTTACTATCTGTTTTTATTTCATCATAGTAATTATATCCCATTTCAATTAAGTCTTGTCCTACCTGTATTAGTTGTTTGAATTCTTTGTCATCCATATTGATTGCTGTTTTTATATTACTGTCTTTTTGATTTAATATATTTTCTACAAATTCTTTATGCTTATTTTCATAAATTATTGCTGTTGCTTTACTTCTTTTTACTAATGTTTTTAGTTCTTTTTCTGGTAAAGCTCTATCTAAAGGGACAACACACATATTTCCTGTTGTAATTGCCAAATAGCTTACGCACCACTCATATCTATTATTTCCTATAAGAATAATTTTTTGCTTTTCTAATTTTAAATATAATAGTGCTGTTGCCATTGCTTTTATATCTTTTTTAAAGTCTTTATATTTTATTTCTACATATTCTGGATTTTTACTCGTAATATCTTTTTTAAATTTATATACAATATGATCAGGGTTACCTCTTTCTGCAATATTTATTAGGTCTTTAAAGTTTTCCATTTAACATCCTTCCTTTCGGAAATTTTTATCAAGTACATTTTACCCTAAGATATATTTTTTTTCAACATTTTATTGCTTTTTTTTTAATATATTTATATAATGATGTTAGTTATGTAAAAGGAAAAAGGTGGTTCTAAAATGAACAAACAACTTTTTAATTTAACTTGTCCTCAACAATCAATTATGAATATGGAACAATTTTATCCCAATACTAGTATGAATACTATTTCAGGTGTTGTTACAATTCATGATAAAGTTGATTTTTCTTTATTGAGAAAAGCAATACATCTTTTTGTAAAAAATACTAATAACATCCGCTATCAATTTTGTTTAGAACAAGATTCTGTAAAACAGTATGAAAAGGATTATGAAAGTTTTTATATAAAACATTTCAAAGTAACTGCAGAAAATAAAGAAGAAATTTATTATAGTATTTCTAGCAAATGTTTCCCTATCTATGATTCCCCCCTTTATTATTTTGCAACTTTTGAAAATATGGAGGATTTAACAGGTGGTTTCTTTATATGTGTTCACCATCTTATTTC
>CANRML010000110.1 GCA_947631725.1 uncultured Clostridia bacterium | reverse complement strand
TCAGCGTCGGAAAAATATGTCCAAATCCCCTGATAATCAGCGATAGAATTTTCGAGATTTGCAAAAAATTCACTGTTTAGAGATATTTTGCCGTTTTCATCGGCAGACATATCAAACGTATATCCTATTGCAGCTATGCAATACATAGCCACTAAAACAATAAGCAGGTACAGGATAATAGTCCCTATACCTGCTTTTTTCTTCACGCCGCCTACGCTCACGCTCTCGCCCCTTTACTGTTTGTTTTGTGCTTGACAGTATCTTTTTTGGCAAATTTACTTTGTTGCGCTTTGTGCAAGTCGTTTTGGATAACGCTTTGATTTTTCGCCTTTTTGCAAATCGAAGCAGCTTGTTTTTCAGAAACGCCGAAGTCCTTGCTTATTTCCTTGGCGGCAGCCTTAATATCCTTTAAGCTGTACCGCTTTTTCATTTCACCTTGAGTAACTTCAAACACATTTCCTGTCTGACGTTCAATGCCAATATCGCCTTTACCTTGTACAGCTTCTTTTTTCAGGTCTTGTATCTTGGAATAAGCGTTGATTTTTTCAGTCTTGTCCACTATGGCTTTAACTGTTTCATCATCGGTCACGCCAAGTTTAAATTTGATAACATCTTCCATTTCCGCCCTGCTCATTTTATCGGGGATTAAGGCTGCCGCCTTTTCACCATCGGAAATCAAGAAACGGTTTACATTATCTGAAATAAAAGAAGCTCTTGTGAAAGTGTACGGCTTTACCAGCAGACTATCATCGGGAGAGGTGATATTGCGTTCAAAATGGTTGAGCTGAGCTGCTTGCCTTGTGTCCGTTCGGAAATATTTCAGACGGTCGCCGCTCAGAGTGCTTTCATACTTCTTTGCGGCTTCAAGAGCTTGGCTTCGGGAATAGCCCAGCTGCTGTTCAAATGCTCTTGCAAGTTTTTCCTTGGTTGGCAGCGAAGATATTGTAAAGCTCTTATCCAGAGATTTGTCTGAGAAAGTTACTTTACGTCCTTCAGGATCAGGAGCAATATTCAGATTTTCCGCTACATTTTTATGCAGCTCCTTAAAATCATCTTTGATAATTTTAACGGCGGCAGCATTTTTAACCTCATACATACACTGTATATCGCCTTTTGAGGTCGTAACAAAATCAGCGGGAATATCGTGCGCCTTGAGCATTTCCGAAAGTGTTTCCGCTTCGCTTGGTTTAATCGTAAAAGTCAGGTAATCATTAGGCTTTTGCGCCAGCTTATTCTGCATAACGTCTTGCATAACGCCCTGAAATAACGCTTTATCATTTTCTCGAAAAGCAACGGTAACGCTATTGTTCCCGTTATTTCCAATGAAAGCAACAGGAATACCATATTCTTTAGCTTTGTCAGAAATCGCTTGCATATCTACTGATGATATGTTGGTCTGCATAGATATGTTTCCACTTTTTTCAAGTTTTGACAGTTTTACTTCACCGCTGCCTATTTTCGCACCGTCCCAGCTTATATCTCCGTTATGGTACTGCTGTTCACGTATTCTGTCACGGTGAGTATCATACATACTTTTGAGTAATCTTGCAATTTCCAGCGCTATCTCTGCGCCCTTTTGCGCCATACTAACGGATTGTCCAGCTAAATCATCACCTATCATATGTTTTCACCGCCTTACCTTTTGGGTTTCTGAGCCTTTAACGTTTCCTTCAGGTCTTTTTCTGTGTTTTTCAACTTATCGACGTCGCCCGCCTTAACGGATAGAGCTGTTGTATCAGCAATCTGAGCGTGATATACTATGCCTTTTTTGTCAAGCTCAGCCATAAGTTTTTCGGCAAATTTATTGTTTAATCCTCTTTTAGCCGTTACAACATCTTCGCCAAGCTCTGCATATTTTACCCCCTTGTAGGTATAGCTAAGCCTTTCTGCGGCAGCAAGGACGTGATTGTTAATTGCCTGATATGCTTCTTTGGTAATCGGATGAGCATACTGCGCATACTCACCGTCAGAACGCATATATGACGGCATAGAAACAAACATTTCATTATTATTTTGATTCAGCACAACTCTGACGCCTGTCACAACAATAGCGTCGTCAATCGTGATCTGCCCGGCAGCCTTGTACACATTGGAGTCTACGCTGTGTAAAGACGCAGATATTTTTGATTTTACGGTTTCTTCGACGGGTTCTTTTGTTTCAGAGAGGTGTACATTGTTTTGCTTAGCGAACTGCTTAGCTTCCATAAGCGCTTCGCTGAGCTGCGAATATGTTACATCAGGGTTCTCAGCATATCCGACGCTTGAATCAAAAACCGTGACACGTTCAGGCAACGGGACATCAATTCTTGTTTCGTATGCTCCTATCAACTGTATATCATCATAGGATATAGGATTTTTATACTTTTCCAATACAGCGTTGTTGATAGCCTCACGAGCCTCGGCAGTAATAGGGAAAATAATGTCCTTGTAATTACCATCTCTGTCACGTTTTTGCGGCATTTGCACAAAAATTCCCTTGTCGCCGTCAAACACCTTGATACCGTGCAACGCTACCTCGTCATTGACGGTGATAGTAGCAATTGCTTTGAGTTTGCTGTTCTCGTCCTCAATCATTGTGATTGAGCTATATATAGCACCGAAAAACTTTGTTCATTTTTCAAATTCTGTATCGGCAATAGAGCATATATACCATTTTTTCACCTTCTTTCAAGTATTTTTACAAAATAAAAAGACCGTTCAAAATTAAACGGTCTTTTATTCGTATCTATTATTCACTTTTAAAATTCTTCAAAAGCAAAGTCAGCATTGTCTATAAGCTTTGACTTGGCTGCGGCTTGGTCAGCAGCTCCGATAAGCTCTGCTTCTGTGTATGTTATTTCATTACCCGTTATTGTCGGGTTCGTAAGGCACAGTGCAAATGTGCATTTCGCTGTTTCTGTACCAGTGTCCGTAAAAAATTTCCAGTCAAATGTAACATCAACATCGTAAAAATAGTATATCTGGCTGTATATTTTGCTTCCTATCCACGTCGCTACTCCGTTAGGATTATCAGTACAACCTACATATTTTGCTTTAATGTCGGCGTTTTCAATTTTTGTAAATCCCGCCGAGCCAACAGACATTGAAGTGATTTCTTTTATCAGGCTGGTACGGTCAAATCCCATACTCATACCGCTTTCAATCAATTCATCTGCTTTTGCCTTGAATGTTTCATCAGCCAAGCTGTCTAATTTCGCGAGAGTATCAGCGGATAAATCGGCAACGGCTGTTATGTATGCTGTATCGGTATTTACTGTGTATTCCTTTGAAGTTTCTTTAAGATTATATTCGCTGAGCGAAGTCATCATCGTATTTGAGAGAGATACAATAACTGTATCACCGTTCTTATAGCACGACTGAAATTCACCGTTTAAATCGGTAACCTCACATTTATTAAACGGCTCTTGTATTCCTTCAATAACACCATTATATTTTGCTTTCACAGTACAGAACGGGGAAATACCCT
>CANRML010000109.1 GCA_947631725.1 uncultured Clostridia bacterium | reverse complement strand
ATATTGCTTTTAAATGGCTTTTTCTCATACAAATTGCATTTACTTTACAGAATTGCATTTAACTTTTCACTTGACGAGATTTTTTCATTTTTCTTCTATATTATATCATGTCATTTTACTTTTTATATTTTTTGTGATATAATCAAAAAAAAATTGAAATTAGTTTTAGATATATAATATTAGAAGGGAGAGATTTTTTATGGCAAATTCAGATAATACAGCTGACTTGGCCGAAAATAAAATTTTAATTTTATATTTTTTGGATCAACTCCCAAAAGGGATTGTTGAAGATACTTTGTATAAAATAGTTGCTTCTGTTAATGGAGTAAATTATTTCTATTTCAAACAAGTTCTAACAGACTTAATTGATACTAAATTAATTGGTTTATTAAAAAACGAGGAAAATGAAGATGCAATTATTAAAATCACATCTGAAGGAAAAAATGCGTTATCCCTTACAAAGGATATATTACCTGGAATTGTAAAGTTAAAAGCAGATTCTCTTTTCAAAGAAGAATTAACTTCTATTGAAAATGAAACTTCTGTAACTGCTGAGTTTATTCCTAAAAATGAAAATGATTATACTATTAAGTGTAAAATAGTAGAAAATAACGAAACTATTTTTGAAGTAAAAACTATAGCTGGTTCTCGTGATAGAGCTAAACGAATTGTAGATAATTGGAAATCAAATGCTTCTAAAATTTATCCTGAAATATTAGATATTTTATTAAAAAGTTCTAATTAAAAGCCATCTTGGCTTTTTTTGTATGTAATGTTAATATTTATATATTTTCTGAATAACTTTTATATGGATTTAGCTGTTATAATATCTACAATTATTAATGTTTTTTCGTTTTTGGTAATTTCTTTTTATCTAATTTACTAGAATCTAAGTATTTATAATCTAGTGCATTTTCTTTGCTAATAACTGATTTTCCTAATTCTTTTTCTAAATTATCACGTGTGTTTTTTGCTATTCTTCCACCACGTTTTGCCATATCTCTGTTTTCTTTTAGACCATAAGGTTTATGTTCCTTCACAAGTTCTCTTGTTGCAATTTCCCCTAAATCTGTTAATGCAACTTCAATATCAGTCATATTATCTCTCAAAGACTCTTTTCTAATTCCTTTATATTCTTTGTATTGTGAGGCTTTCATCCCAGACCACTCTTGATATATTTCATTGGTAAGTATTCCATATTCATAATCTTTTGTTATGCCATTTTCTTTCCAAACATCAGTCAATTTAAATCTATCAACTATTCCTGTTAATCTTGCTTTGATCCATTTATCATCATAACCTTTGGCTCTATAATAATCTACTGCACGATTTACAGCAATTTCTGGATCAAATACTTCATCTATTCTTTCTTTTCCCATTTGAGCAAGCCATAACTTAAAAGGTTCCGCTT
This sequence comes from uncultured Clostridia bacterium, assembly GCA_947631725.1. Lineage (GTDB taxonomy): Bacteria > Bacillota > Clostridia > TANB77 > CAG-508 > CAG-269. Next base: position 2,107 of record CANRML010000109.1, on the reverse strand, counting down.
TGGGACTTGGGACAGATTCAATCAATCTTAATATTCCTTTTGTATCCAATACATCTCTAACTCTCATTTTTCCATCTGGTGCCATCATTTTCAACTGACTACATTTTGTAGTCAGTTCACTACCTTCTTTTTTTAATCTATTTTTTAATACTGACCAATATTTTCTTGGTTCTTTGCTATCAGTTAGAGCACTAACAACATCAACGACGCTAAAGTAATAATCTTCTTTTTCCGCATCCCAAACACTTCTTATTTCTTTTCCTTCAAAAAGGTTTGAAATTGTTTCTAATTTATTATTTTCCATTTATATAATCAATCCTTTCTTATTTATTTTTCTCAATTTTTTTATTTCTTTTCCTTCATTAATTATCCTTTTCATAAAGTAATATATTAGATTTTGCACTCAGTGCGTGCAAAATCTTTGGAAACATTTTTTTAGTTACATTTTTATAATTATTTTTCAATTATTTTTAGGAAGATTCAATTTTCTTATTTTACTCATTTAAGATTGACTAAAAATAAATTTCTGTAATTTCTTTATAATATTAATCCTATCAATTTAATTTTTTCCTAGTAGGTTCTTTTTATTTTCTTTTTCTAATTGTTTTAAACTTTTTTGTGGAGTAGGCAAGTCTTCTGGCATGGTTCCGTCCAGCTTGTTTAATTGCTTCTCTAACTATTTTTCCAATTTTATTATGAGTATCACAAGCTTTGTTTTCAGTATTAACTTTATCTCTTTTTAATCTTGATTCAGTTTGCGTAATACGAAACAAATTAGCTGCAAGTTCTTCACTTCCCATATTATCTAAAATATCTTCTCTATATCTTAGACCTTTTCTTTTAGCAATATCATCTGCTGTTTCACCATTATATAATCCTTTATATCCGCTATTATGAAATTTATCAAAATTTTTAACTCCTGCTTTTTTTGCTGTTTGATTAAGTGAATAGTTTCCTTTTCTTGTTAAATCTCTTTGATAAAATCTCTTTTCATCTTCTGTTAGCATACTATATTCTTTTTCACTGATCTCTTGCTTTCTAGTTTGAACAGCAAAATATGTTTGAGCTAAAGCAACAATTTTCAACCTAGGATTTGCATTTTGGGCTATAAGATAGCAGGCATATCTTGTTAATCTATAATCTTTTTGTTCTCTTTTTGCACCAGAACCTATTTCTACCATTTTGTTGTTAACAACAAAATGGTCAATGTCAGTTAACTTAGAATTTTTACAAGCTATTTTTGCTTTTTCAATTACTGCATCAAAATATCTCCAATCTTTATATCCTAAAACGTTCATTAGTTCTCTTGCATACCAGTATTCACTTCCATCTACGTCAATATGTTTAATCTCCTCAAAGCTTTGATTTTTGTACTGTTCAGCTTCTTTAATTTTATTCATAATTACCATCTCCTATATATTTTTTTGAATTATACTACGGTTTCAAGGAAAAAGCAATACTTTTACGAAAATTTGTTTTATTTTTTAAAAAAATAATTTTGATAATATATTTTATTTAAAAACTAAAAAAATATCATCCTTTCAGATGATATTTTTTTGGTAGCGAAGGGGAGATTCGAACTCTCGACACCGCGGGTATGAACCGCGTGCTCTAGCCAACTGAGCTACTTCGCCATATAAATCGACGTTATTTATTATAACTTGAGTTTGTGCTTTTGTCAAGTAAAATATACAAATTTCAAAAATATTTTTACGGATGTTTTGAAACAATTATCAAAACATCCGATTTAATAGTTTACATCTCTCTTTCGTCTATATCTTTTTCTACTGTTTTATCTTGTATCTGTTTTTCTTTTGATTTTTGTTCTTTTTGAACAGCCTTTTTAGTAACATCTGCTTTTTCTTTTTTAGCTGATGCTTCAAATTTTTCTATTCTATATTTTTCTGTCAAACTTTGAATTCTTTTTGTTGATTTTTTTAGTTCTTCTATATCAGCTTCACTAATATTTTCACTTGGTTGTATATCTTCTACTGTACTATCCAAGTTACTTATATTTGTTTGATTATCAAATCCAAAAAGTATTCTAAAATATGCTTTTATTCCCTCTCCTTTTACTGTTTCTACTTTACTCATATCTATCTCTCCT
>CANRML010000108.1 GCA_947631725.1 uncultured Clostridia bacterium | reverse complement strand
ACAAGGTGGAAAATTAGTAAAAGCAGCAGGACAAAGTGCACAATTAATGGCAAAAGAAGGAAAATATGCACATGTAAGACTTCCTTCTGGAGAAATGAGACTTATATTAGCAAAATGTAGAGCAACAATAGGTGTAATAGGAAACACAGAACACGAAAATGTAAAAATAGGAAAAGCAGGAAGAAAACGTCATATGGGATGGAGACCAGAAGTTAGAGGTTCTGTTATGAACCCAGTAGACCACCCACATGGTGGTGGTGAAGGTAGAGCACCAATCGGACACGCTGGACCATTAACACCTTGGGGCAAACCAGCTCTAGGATATAAAACAAGAAATAAAAAGAAAAATACAAATAAATTCATTGTGAAGAGGAGGAAATAGTATATGTCTAGATCAAGCAAGAAAAAACCATTTGTAGAAGAAAAATTATTAAAAAGAATAGAAGCAATGAACGAAACAGGTGCAAAAGATGTTTTAAAAACATGGTCAAGAGCATCTACAATATATCCACAAATGGTAGGACACACAATAGCTGTACACGATGGAAGAAAACATGTTCCAATCTATATAACAGAAGAAATGATTGGACATAAACTAGGAGAATTTGCTCCAACAAGAACATTTAAAGGTCATGCTGGAGAAAAAACAACTAAAGTAACAAAATAAAATAGCGTAAATATGTGTTAAGGAGGTAAATAAAGTGCAAGAACAAGAAATTGCTGTAAAAGAAGCAAAAGCAACTCTTAAATATGCAAGAATATCTGCTAGAAAAGTAAAAATTGTTGCAGATTTAATAAGAGGAAAACAAGTTGATGAAGCATTAGCAATTGTGAAATTCACACCAAAAGCATCATCAGAAATTATAGAAAAATTATTAAAATCAGCAATAGCAAATGCAGAAAATAATCATGATATGAAGGCACAAAATTTATATGTTGCTGAAATATATGCAAATCAAGGACCAACATTAAAAAGAATTAGACCAGCTGCAAAGGGATCTGCAGTTAGGATTAGAAAAAGAACAAGTCATTTAACAATCGTATTAAGAGAGAAGGAGGATTAAGAGGATATGGGACAAAAAGTACATCCAACAGGTGTTAGAGTTGGAATCATAAAAGATTGGAGCTCAAGATGGTATGCAGATTCTAAAAACTTTTCAGATTATTTAGTAGAAGACCAAAAAATCCGTAAATTTTTAAAGAAAAAGCTATATGCAGCAGGTATCTCTAAAATTGAAATCGAAAGAACTGCAAAAGCCGTTAAAGTAAATCTATATAGTGCAAAACCAGGAATCGTAATCGGAAAAGGTGGAGCAGGAGCAGAAGAAATGAAGCAAGAGCTAATAAAACTAATTGGAAAAGATGTAAACTTAAATATCGTAGAAGTAAAAAACATAGACACAGATGCACAATTAGTAGCAGAAAATATTGCAGGTCAACTAGAAAGAAGAATTTCATTTAGACGTGCAATGAAACAATGTATGCAAAAAGCAACAAAAGCAGGAGCATTAGGAATAAAAACAGCTGTATCAGGAAGATTAGGTGGAGCTGACATGGCAAGAACTGAATTCTATAAAGAGGGAAATATACCACTACAAACTTTAAGAGCTGATATTGATTATGGATTTGCAGAAGCAGATACAACATATGGAAAAATTGGTGTAAAAGTTTGGATATATAAAGGAGAAGTTCTTCCAAGTAAAAAAGTGGAAGGAGGCGTTGAATAATGCCATTGATGCCAAAAAGAACAAAATTTAGAAAAATGCAAAAAGGTAGAATGAGAGGAAAAGCAACAAGAGGAAATAAAATAACAGACGGAGAATATGGAATACAAGCTGTAACAGGTGGACTAATTACAGGAAACCAAATTGAAGCAGCCCGTATTGCAATGACACGTTATATAAAAAGAGGTGGAAAAGTTTGGATTAAAATATTCCCAGACAAACCAATTACCTCAAAACCAATAGGAACTCGTATGGGAAAAGGAAAAGGTGCACCAGAATATTGGGTAGCAGTTGTAAAACCAGGAAGAGTAATGTTTGAAATTGCTGATGTATCAGAAGAAACTGCAAAAGAAGCACTAAGATTAGCGATGAATAAACTACCTATCAAAACAAAATTTATCGCTAAAGAAACAGAAAAGGTAGGTGAAAATGATGAAGATAAATAAAATAAGAGAAATGTCTTCACCAGATCTAGAAAAGGAGTTAGGTGAACTAAAAACAGAATTATTCAAATTAAAATTTAGTTTAGCTACAAATGGATTAGATAATCCAATGAAAATAAAAGATGTAAAAAAAGACATAGCAAAAATAAATACTGTATTAACAGAAAGAAAAATTGCAGAAACAAAAACATCTGCACAAAGCTAAAAAAGGAGGATTTAAAGCATGGAAGAAAGAAATCTTCGTAAAACCATGATAGGAACAGTTATATCTGACAAAATGGATAAAACTATTGTTGTAGCTGTAGAAACAAGTGTAAGACATAATGTATATGGAAAAACAGTAAAAAGAACATATAAATTAAAAGCACATGACGAAGAAAACGCTTGTAAAGTAGGAGACAAAGTAAAAGTCATGGAAACAAGACCTTTATCAAAGGATAAAAGATGGAGACTTGTAGAAATTTTAGAAAAAGCAATTGAAAAATAAAAAAACATAACAAAAAGAAGGGAGGAACCAGAAAATGATACAACAACAAACAAAATTAAAAGTAGCAGATAACACAGGTGCAAGAGAATTAATGTGTATTAGATGTTTAGGTGGATCATACAGAAAAACAGCTAATATTGGTGATGTTATTGTTGCTTCAGTTAAATCAGCAATACCAGGTGGTGTTGTAAAAAAAGGTGATGTTGTAAAAGCTGTTATCGTAAGATCAAAGAGAGGATTACGTAGAGCAGATGGTTCATATATAAAATTTGATGAAAATGCAGCTGTTATTATCAAGGAAGATAAAACTCCAAGAGGAACACGTATCTTCGGACCAGTTGCAAGAGAACTAAGGGAAAAAGAATACATGAAAATATTATCATTAGCCCCAGAAGTTCTATAAGCCATTAACAAAAAATATAAGAAAAGGAGGCAATCTCTTATGAAAATAAAGAAAGGCGACACAGTAAAAGTATTATCAGGAAATGACAAGGGAAAAACAGGAGAAGTATTAGAAGTTATTCCTAAACAAGATAAAGTTATTGTGAAAGATGTTAATGTTAGAAAAAAACATGTGAAAGCCAGAAAACAAGGAGAAGAAAGTGGTATTTTATCAGTAGAATGTGCAATACCAAGTGCAAAAGTAAATGTTGTATGCCCAAAATGTGGAAAAGCAACAAAAGTAGGATATAGTACAGAAAAAGATAAAAAAGTACGTGTCTGCAAAAAATGCGGTACAAAATTGAAATAAGGAAGGAGGACTTAAAAAACTATGGAAAAACTAAAAGAACAATATCAAAAAGAAGTAGTACCAGCAATGATGAAAAAATTTAACTATAAATCTATTATGCAAGTCCCAAAACTTGAAAAAATAGTAATCAATGTTGGATTAGGAGATATAAAAGATAACCCAAAATCATTAGAAAATGCAATAAATGATTTATCACAAATTACAGGTCAAAAACCAGTTGTTACAAAAGCAAGAAAATCAATTGCAGCATTCAAATTAAGAGAAGGTGTAAATATTGGTTGCAAAGTAACATTAAGATCTGATAAAATGTATGATTTTGCATATAAATTATTTAAT
>CANRML010000107.1 GCA_947631725.1 uncultured Clostridia bacterium | reverse complement strand
AATGATAAAGAAAGACAAAAATGCACATATGTATCACAATATGGTTTAGCAGGTGCAAAAGATATTTTGGATACTTTAACAGAAGATGCTATAAATTGTTTAGAAAAATATGGAGAAAAAGCTACATTTCTAAAACAATTAGCAACATATATTGCAAATAGAAATAAGTAAGGAATGAAATATAATATGGATAATAAAGAAAAATTACCAGAACATATTGCTATTATAATGGATGGCAATAGAAGATGGGCAAGAGCACAAGGAAAACCAGCAGCATTTGGACATAAAGAAGGTGCGAAGGTATTAGAAAATATTGTTAGATATGCAAATAAAATTGGAATAAAATATATTACAGCATATGCATTTTCAACAGAAAATTGGAAAAGAGCAACAGAAGAAGTATCAGCACTTATGGCTTTATTCCAAAGCTATTTGGATGATTATTGCAAACGTGCAGATACTGAAAATATTAAAGTAAGAATTATAGGTAGTCGAGAAGGATTATCTGAAAAAATGAAAAAAAGCATTGAAAAATCCATGGAAAAGACTAAAAATAATACAGGTATTGTATTTAATATAGCTTTAAACTATGGAGGCAGAGAAGAACTAGTACAATCAATGAAAAAAATTGCAGGTAAGGTAAAAGAAGGAACTCTAAATCTAGAAGATATAACAGAAAAAGAGATTGAAAATAATTTATATACAGCAGGTCAGCCAGACCCAGATTTACTAATCAGAACAAGTGGAGAAATAAGACTAAGCAATTTCTTGCCATGGCAACTAACATATTCAGAATTTGTTTTTATTGAAAAGAACTGGCCAGATTTTACAGAAAAAGATTTAGATGAAGCAATAGAGATTTACCAAAAAAGAACAAGAAAATTTGGAGCAAATTAAGTTTGAGCTTAAAGAAATAAAGAAAGGAGCTATACTATGGATATTAAAAGAATAATATCTGGATTATTAGGATTTCCACTAGTAGTTGTTGTTCTTCTAATTAGTAATAAATATGTAGTAGATGTTTTACTAGCATTTGTAGCTATACTTGCAATTGACGAATATTTTAATGCAGTTTCAAAAATATGCAAACCAATTAGATGGGTAGGATATTTAAGCTGTTTTAGTATCTGCTTTATACATCTAATTCCACAAGAAAGCTTAAACATTGTTGTAACATTATCTGTGCCAACAATTATGATGATATTATTTGCTGTTGTTATTGCAACAGATATGAAAACTACATTTAAAGATGTTGCATATACATTTTTAGGAATTTTCTATGCTGTATTTTTTATGATGTTTATTGCATTTATAGATGGGATGCCAGATGGTAAAATACTAATTTGGTATGCATTATTTGCTGCATGGGGTACAGATATATGGGCATTTTTCATAGGTATGAAATTTGGGAAACATAAATTTAGTCAAGTAAGCCCTAAAAAGTCAATAGAAGGATGTATTGCAGGTACTATTGGCTCTGTTATTATGATGCTAATTTATACATATTTTGCAAATACATATTGGAATATGAGTTATTCTTATGCATATATTGGAATGATAGGAGTAATATTAAGTTTAATAGGACAAATAGGGGACTTTTCAGCATCTAGTATAAAAAGATATGTTGGAATTAAAGACTATAGTAACTTAATTCCTGGACATGGAGGTATGCTAGATAGAATAGATAGTTTATTATTTTTAGCACCATTTGCATATGCATTTTTTACATTTTTATAAAGGAGGCAACAATTGATTTCATTTTTAATATCAGCACTTAAGATTATCTTTTTACTAGGCTTTTTAATATTTATACATGAAGCAGGACATCTCATAGTTGCAAAGATTTGTAAAGTAAAAGTAAATGAGTTTGCATTAGGATTTGGACCAATAATTTTTGCTAAGCAAAGTAAAGAAACAAAATATGAATTGAGACTTATTCCATTTGGTGGATTTTGTAATATGGAAGGAGAAGAACAAAATTCAGATACAGAAGGTTCTTTCTCAAAAGCTAGCATCCCTAAGAGATTAGCTATAATATCAGCAGGAGCTATTGTAAATATATCTTTTGGATTAATTGTATATTTCATATTGACCTCAAGTACAGGAAACTATATAACTAATATTGTAGATAATACAATGGAAGGATATGTAGCACAAGAAATAGGGTTACAAAAAGAAGACAAAATTGTACAAATTGGAGATTATAAAATAAATAACAAATATGATATGCAAAAAAGCTTAGAAAAGAATAATGGTGAGGAAATATTAATTAAGATTGAAAGACAAGGAGAAATAAAAGAATATAAAATTAAGCCAACAGGAGTAGCAAGCAAATATACAGGAATATATTTAGATGATAATTGTAAAATTGTTACAACAGATAAAGATAGCCCAGCAGAAAAGCAAGGAATACAAGCAAATGACAAAATAATTAAAATTAACAATGAAGAAATTCAAGGAGATTTAGAAAAAGCAATAGAAATAATTCAAGAAAAAGGCCAAGGGACAATACTATTCACAATAGAAAGAGAAAAAGAAGAAATAGAAATTGAATTAAAGCCAGACACTATATACACATACTATATAGGAGTTACATTGAAACAAGCAGAAGATACTTTTGTTAACCACATAATATATGGAGGAATAGAAACAAAAGATTTTGCATTTTCAATTTTAGATAATATAAAGAAGTTATTTACAGGAAAAGTTAGAACTGACCAAATGATGGGACCTGTAGGAATATCAGAAATAGTGGCTAAAACTAATGGTATACAAGAATTTATATATATGTTAGCACTTATTTCATTATCTTTAGGAGTAACAAACCTATTACCAATACCAGCATTAGATGGAGGTAAAATATTAATACTAGTAATAGAAGCAATTAGGCGAAAACCGTTGAAACAGGAAACTGAAATAAAAATACAATTATTGGGATTTGCCTTTCTTATGGCCATATCTCTATATATAACTTATCAAGATATTTTAAGAATTTTTTAAAGCAAATAAACTTTTATTTGCTTTTTTCTATAAATATGGTATAATATATTATGTTTTCTGTAAAAAATATCCTATAATTAAAATTAATATAAGGAGGACTATATGAAACCTAAAACAGTAGAAGAATTAAAGCAAATCGGATTTATAGTACCAGATATGGGGATGGAAATTCGGTTAAAGAAAAAACACATAAAAAACTATTTTTCTAGTAGCATAGGATTTGTCGAGCATGAATTTATCTTTAGAAAAATGTACGGAATCGAAAATGGACGAGTAGTATTCTACACTAATGGAAATGGATATATGTTACCATATTTCAATGGGATTGAAGAAATCCTAGATGGTGAAGGATATGAAAAAACCAATGGGGTTCAGTTGTTTTTTGAAAAAGATGAAATACCAGTAGATGACAATCTTGCAAAACAATGGAAACAGCTAGAAAAAAAGGTTGCAGAATTTGATAAAAATCAAGATGAACATAAGAAACTTCTAGAAGAAGTAAAGGAAAAACTACATATCTGCAAAAAATGTGAAGATTTGTGAAGGGTTTAATATGCTATTTTCTTATTGGAAATAGCATATTTTTTGTGAATTTTTTGTAAATTTTATTGATAAAATAGCAGTAAAATGATATAGTATATGCGTAAGATAGTGTAAAGTAGCCTATGAAAAAATAGGATATGAAAATATTATCTAAAGTTTTAAAAAAGTACATTGAAAAGTTAAAAATATACGAGAAAAAGCATAATAAATAATACTTCAGGCTAAACAGTTTTAACG
>CANRML010000106.1 GCA_947631725.1 uncultured Clostridia bacterium | reverse complement strand
CACCAAAAGTAGTTCGAATAGAACTACTTTTTTTTGTAGAAAAAAAGAAAAAGGTATTGACAAATGATGAAATTCGGAATAAAACACAAACAAAAGTTTTATAAAATGGTATATATAATAAAAATTAAATATTTATAAAAAGGATGTGGTTTTATGGAAAACTTAAAAATTAAAAATCAAAATTTTGAGGAAATCAAACATATTGATGAGAAAGGAGATGAATTTTGGTATGCAAGAGAATTACAAATTGTTTTGGATTATAAAGAGTGAAGGAAATTTGAAAATGTAATAAACAAAGCAAAAGAATCTTGCAAAAATAGCGGTATAAGTGCATTTAAACATTTTGTCGACGCCGACAAAATGTTCAAATAGGTTCTGGTGCAAAAAGAATACAAAGAGATTATAAATTATCTCGCTATGCTTGTTATTTAGTAGCACAAAATGGAGACAGTAGAAAAAAAGGGTTATATGATGGTGAAACAGCAGATGATATTGCTAAAAGAAAAGGTCTAAGATATAGAGAAGATATTTTAGATAATATGGGAAGTGAAGAACTAGCAGCTAATTTGTTTCGCATTACACAGACAGAATCAAAATTAAAGAAAGACAAGGTTAGTAGTGAAGAAGATGCGAATAAAACTCATTATAACATAGGAAAAAATATTAGAGAAGTAATAGCTAAAAATGGTGGAACAATGCCAGAAGATTTACCAACACCAAAAAAGAGTTTAAAAGAATTAGAAAAAGAAAATAAGAAAAGTTTGAAGAAAAAGTAATATGGAGGGTTCAATTGTGAGCCCTCTTTTGCTATATTTAAAATCACTTATTATTTTAATTTTCTATTTTTACATTATTGAATATTGAAGAATTGAAAAAAGATGATTTAATATTAAGCTTTATTATCTTTTTGAGCATCTTCTAAATTATTTAGAGCATATTCACATGCTTGTATAACAAATCGTGAAAAAGTAACATTTTGACCTTGTATTGCTTTTTCTATATTCTCAATTAAAGGAATTGGAAATCTTATTGTTTTATTTTCGGTTTCTTTTTTATTAGGTTTTATTTGAAAAGACATTTGCATTACCTCCTATAATAAAAATTGTATTGCAAAAAATAAAATAAAGAAGCATTGCAAAAAGTCTTGCATTTTAAAAAGCTTTTGATAAAATAAAAATGTAATATCACAAAAAGTACAACATAACATTGTGAGACCATGAAATAACAAAGAAAACAGCACTTTTAAATTAACATTTATAATTTACAAATGATAGAAGGAGGAAGTTTTATATGAAGAACAATAATATTATTGTAAAATTGTGTTTAGCCTTTTTGGTAATATTAGGATACTTTATTCTCGTATATAAGTTAGGCGTGTTTGATTTCATTAAAGAGTCAGTTAGAAGTAGTACACCTAGTCCAGATGGAACATATAAATCAGTTACTGTTGACAAATTATTTGAAGATTTAGAAAGTAATGCTTTAATAGCTGAAGATGAATATAAAGGAAAATATGTTGCAGTTACGGGTAGATTATCAATAATTGAAACAGATTATATAAGCTTAATGAAATTTAATAATGAAATACTTTGCTTTGACAGTGTAAATTGTTATTTTACAAAAGATGAACAAAAAAATGTAATAAAAGAAATGAACAAGGGTGATATTGTTACAATTAAGGGAAAAATTAAAAAAATAAGTAAGACAGTAAGTTGCTATTATCTAAATATAACCGAAATTCCTGAAAAAAGTTAAAAAGTATAATAGAAGATTTTCAACTTTAAAATTAAGAAATTATAAAGTAATTCATTTTTGTTCAATAATTTGAGTTACTAAAAGGAGAAATGTATGGAAAATGGAAAATTTGATGAAAAATTAGACAAACTTAATAGATTAAAAAACAAAGGAATACTTGATGAAAATGGGTATGAAGAGCAAGCAAATAAACTAAAGAAAGAGTGCACAAAAGAAAACAATAATTATTATGACAGAAATTTAATTAACAATATAAACACTTCAAGAGCTAGTGCAAATATTAATACAATAGTTAATGCAATAGCATCTTTGTTTATATTAATTGTTACTATAATATGTGGAATTTGGTTTTTTTCAAGTGATATGTTTAAAGATTTTTCCACAGTAGGTAAAGAGTTTATTAATAGTTTTGGAGATTATACATCATCAGAAAACAGTTATAGCTATATGCCAACAGGAACAAACACAACAGAAAAAAATACAACAAGTACAAGTACAACAGAAGCAAGTACATCTAAAAATAATTCAAATATTCCAAAACAAACTGAAGATAAAAAAACTTATAATATTAATGTAAGGAAGGTTGCAAAAGAATTAACTGAAAGTATATTTGTAAATAATGTCTATGTAGATAGTAAAGAAGTAGAAAAGTATGCTTTAACAGTAATGAATTATCAAACTGAAACATATAATTCAAAAGTTGGAGCAGTTAAAGATGGAGAGCAATGGGTAATAGTCAATATGAAATTTGAAAATATGTCAGACTCTACAGTTGTAATTAATAAAAATGATTTTAAAATAGTAGATGGAGCGGGCAGATATGGATATGGACCATATTATAAACATTTGGATACAGAACTTGACACGATGGAAATAAGAGCAGGAAAAAGCGCTACTTTTAGTGTAAGATTTGCTTATTATAAAGAAAATGAAATGTTTTTACGATATTATAATATAGATTTTAACACGACAGGTTATGGCTATATAGATGTTAAACTAAGGTAAATAGAAAAAATTATTTTACTCTAGTGTTTCAAATAATAAAAATAAAAGCCTAATTTTTTTGATAATACTACAATTTTATATTTACAGTAATAACTATTAATAACGTAATGCAAAAAATAATGCAATACAAATAATTTTTAAAATATCTTGTATAAATTTTAAACTTAATTTATTATAAAAAAATATAAAAAACATAGAGAATAAAACATGTATAAAATTCACTCAAAATTATTGAAAATATAATAAATTGACCCTACCACCAGAAGTAGTTCGAATAGAACTACTTTTTTTGTGCAAAATAACTTAAGATTAAATTTAGAAAAAAGACAAAAATATGTTGAAAAAATAAAATAGAATTGATATAATTCGCCTATATGGAAAACATAAGAAAGAGATGATAAAAATTGAAAAAGCTAATTGCTATCATATGTGTATTACTCGCTATATTTATAGGGATGTATATATATCAAAGACAAGAAAAAGAAAAAATTGTAACAGCAGAGGAAGTATCAAACATAGAACAATATATATCAAAAATATATATGTGGAAAGAAGTTACACAAGATGCATTACCAGAATTTAATTCAATAAATGAAGCACCAGAAAAATGGGTATGGAAAGTTGTCAAGAAAAACTTAGACATTTATGACGAAATACTATATGACGAAATACAAGAAAAAGCAAAAGAAATATTTGGCAAAGACTTTTCTAAAAAATTTCCAGAAGAAGGAAATGACAATTTTTTATATAATCCAGAACAAAAAACATATCAAGCTACAAGTATTGAATTAGATAGCAACAATGATGCTTTTTTATTAAATAATATAGAGAAAACAAAAGAAGGATATAAAGTAGAACTAATAGAATATATAGAAGATTATTCAGAAGAAAATAACATAGAAACAAATGAAGAAACAGAATATACAATTCATATAAAAAATACAAAAGACGAAGAAATATTTAGTGTAAAAAACACAGAAGGAAAAGATAAAATAATAGAGCAAGTGAAATCAAATATAGAAAAATTTCAAAAAATAACTATCAATTTAAAATTAGAAGAAAATGAAATATATATAACATCAAGCGTAAGGAGTGAATAATGAACCAATTAGGAAAATGCTCTATCTGTCCTCATAATTGCCAAGTAAATAGACTAGAGGGGAAAATAGGAAGATGTAAAGCAACAGACAATGTGAAAATTGCTTTGTATTCTATACATCGTTTTGAAGAACCATGTAT
>CANRML010000105.1 GCA_947631725.1 uncultured Clostridia bacterium | reverse complement strand
GGAAATGAAGTGACTCAAATTCAAAGTAAATTAAAAAGATGGGGATATTATAGTGGAAATGTAGATGGAATTTATGGTAGCCAAACACAAGAGGCAGTAAAATACTTTCAAAGAAAAAATGGATTAACTGTAGATGGGATAGCAGGACCAGCAACTTTAAAAGCAATGGGAATTATGTCATCAAGTGGCAATTCATCAAGTGGAAGTACATCTAGTAATTCTAGTAATGTCAATTTATTATCAAGACTTGTATATGCAGAATCGAGAGGAGAACCATATTCAGGGCAAGTAGCAGTAGCATCAGTAGTATTAAATAGAGTAAAAAGTAGCTCATTTCCAAATACAATATCTGGAGTTATATATCAATCAGGAGCATTTGATGCAGTATCAGATGGACAAATAAATTTAAGTCCAAATGATACAGCAAAAAAAGCAGCACAAGATGCTATAAATGGATGGGATCCAAGCTATGGAGCAATTTACTATTTTAACCCTGCAACAGCTACAAATAAATGGATATGGTCAAGACCAATGACAGTAACAATAGGTAAACATAGATTTTGTAAATAAGCAATTGAAATTAGAAATAAAGTTTGATATAATGTGCCTAAAGAAAACGATGGAGGTAAACTATGTCAAACTTTGTTCACTTACATATACATAGCGAATATAGCCTATTAGATGGAGCAAATAGAATAAAGGACTTACCAGTAAGAGCAAAAGAATTAGGGATGGATGCAATTGCCATAACAGATCATGGTGTTATGTATGGTGCAATTGACTTTTATAAAGCCTGCAAAAAAGAAGGAATAAAGCCAATAATAGGGTGTGAAGTATATGTAGCAATGCGTTCAAGATTTGACAAAGAGCCTAATATAGATAATAGATATTATCACTTAATATTACTTGCAAAAAATAATGAAGGATATAAAAATCTTAGTAAATTAGTATCTCTTGGATTTTTAGATGGATATTACTATAAACCAAGAATAGATAAAGAAATTTTAGAAAAATATCATGAAGGATTAATTTGTTTAAGTGCTTGTTTAGCAGGAGAAATAAATCAAAAATTATTAAATGGAAAAGAAAAAGAGGCTGAAGAAGCAGCTCTATGGCATAAAAATCTTTTTGGAGAAGATTATTATATAGAAATACAAAACAATGGAATTCAAGAGCAAGTGCTTGCAAACCAAAAATTGGTAAAACTTGCACGTAAATTAGATATTCCACTTGTTGCAACAAATGATGCACATTATTTAAAAAAAGAAGATGCATATAACCACGAAGTATTATTATGTATTCAAACAGGAAAAAGGATGAGTGATCCTGACAGGATGAGATTTGATACAGATGAACTATATGTAAAATCTCCTGAAGAAATGACAGAATATTTTTCAAGTTTTCCTGATGCAATAGAAAATACAGTAAAAATTGCTGAAAAATGCAATGTAGAATTTGAATTTGGACATACAATATTGCCTAATTATGATGTACCACCAGAATTTGAAACACATTATGATTATCTAAAAAAATTATGTGATGATGGATTAAAAGAAAGATATACTGAAATTACAAAAGAAATTCAAGAAAGAGCAGATTACGAATTATCAGTAATAAAAAAGATGGGATATGTAGATTACTACCTTATAGTATGGGACTTTATTCATTATGCAAAATCACAAGGAATACCAGTAGGACCAGGACGTGGATCAGGAGCAGGTTCTATATTAGCATATAGTATTGGTATTACAGATATAGACCCAATTAAATATGGACTAATATTTGAAAGATTTTTAAATCCAGAAAGAATCAGTATGCCAGACTTTGATGTAGACTTTTGTTATGAAAGAAGACAAGAGGTTATTGAATATGTTTCAAGAAAATATGGACATGACCATGTTTCACAGATTATAACATTTGGAACTATGTCAGCAAGGATGGTAATTAGAGATGTAGCAAGAGTATTAGATGTACCATATTCAGAAGCAGACAGCTTAGCAAAAATGATACCAAATGAATTACATATTACTATAAAAAAAGCTTTAGAACAAAATAGAGAGTTAAAAGAAAAATACGAAAATGAATCAGATATAAAAAATCTATTAGACATAGCTATGGGCTTAGAAGGGATGCCAAGACAAGCATCAACGCATGCCTGTGGAATAGTTATTACAAAAGAACCAGTAGATACCTATGTTCCTCTATATGTAAGAGATAATCAAATATCAACACAATATATAATGACAACATTAGAAGAACTAGGATTATTAAAAATGGACTTTTTAGGGCTTAGAACATTAACAGTTATACAAGATACAATAAATTTAGTAAAACAAACAAGAGGAATAGATGTAGAATTTGATAAAGAAATGGCAGATCCAAAAGTATATAAACTATGGCAAGAAGGAAATTCTTCAGGTATTTTCCAATTTGAAAGCCAAGGGATGACAAACTTTATGAAGGAACTAAAGCCAGACTGCTTAGAAGACTTAATAGCAGGTGTATCTTTATATAGACCAGGACCAATGGACCAAATACCAAGATATGTAAAAGGAAAACAAAACCCAGGACATAATGAATATACACATCCAAGTTTAGAGCCAATCTTAAATGTTACATATGGATGTATGGTATATCAAGAACAAGTTATGCAAATAGTTAGAGAATTAGCAGGATATTCTCTAGGAAGAGCAGACTTAGTTAGACGTGCTATGGGAAAGAAAAAGCTAGATGTTATGGCAAAAGAAAGAGAAGTATTTATACATGGACAAGTAGATGAAGATGGAAAAATAATAGTTCCAGGATGTGTTAGAAATGGTATAGATGAAGCATCTGCAAATAAGATATTTGATGAAATGGCTGAATTTGCAAAATATGCTTTTAATAAATCACATGCAGCTTGCTATGCAGTAGTAGCATATAGAACAGCATATTTGAAAACATATTATCCAGCAGAGTTTATAGCTGCAACTTTAAATAGCTTTTTAGGAAATTTAGATAAAATTCCTGAATATATTGACGAGTGTAAAAGACTAAAAATAGAGATTTTAAAACCTGAGATAAACAAAAGCTATAATAAATTTACAGTAGAGAATAACAAAATACGTTTTGGATTAGGAAGCATAAAAAATGTAGGAATTGCAGCAGTTGAAGCTATAGTAGAAGAAAGAAATACAAATGGAAATTTCAAAGGATTTATTGATTTTTGTGAAAGAACTATAGAAAAAGGTGTAAATAAAAAATGTATAGAAAGCTTAATTAAAGCTGGAGTTTTTGAAGAATTTGAACAAACTAGAAGCACTCTATTAGCATCTTTTGAACAAATAACAGAGAATATTCAAAATGGTAAAAAGAAAGGACTAGCAGGACAAGTATCAATGTTTGACATAGCAACTAAAGAAGAAAAAGAACAAATGCAAAATCAAAAATATAGTTTTGAAGTACATGAAGAAGTTTCAAACAAAGAACTTTTATCTATGGAAAAAGAAATGCTAGGAATATATATATCAGGACATCCATTAGAAAAATATAGAGAAAAAATACAGACACAAACAAATATTAGTACACTAGATTTGAGAGAAATAATTGAAGCAAATTCACAGATAGAAAAAGATATCGTAGAAGCACCTAAATTTATAGATGGGCAAAAAGTTAAATATGCAGGAATTATTACATCAATAAAAAAGAAATACACAAAAAACAATAAAATTATGGCATTTGTTACAGTAGAAGATTTATATGGTTCAGCAGAAATTTTAGTATTTGAAAGTGCATATCTAAATGCAAAAGAGGCATTAGTAGAAGAAAATATAGTAATGGTAGAAGGAAGACTAAGTATAAGAGAAGATGATGTAACAATTATTGCAAATACAATTCAAAACTTTGGTGAGCAAAAACAAAATGTTTTAATTTTTGATATTACTGATTTAGATGAAACAAAAAAAGCAAAACTTAGAGGTGGAATTAAGTATTTTACAGGAGATAGAAATAATATAAATGTCTTTGTCAAAATACAAGATGAACAAAAATCTTGTGGCTCTATGTATATAAATAATGAGATTATA
>CANRML010000104.1 GCA_947631725.1 uncultured Clostridia bacterium | reverse complement strand
GCACAAGAAGTAAAATAAAGATTAATATTTGTAAAATGAATTTAAATTGTTAAGCAAAAAGTTTAACAATTTATTTTTTTATAAAAAATACTAAAAAATTTAAAAAAAGACTTGCAAATTAAAAGAATATGTATTAAAATTTAAGTGAAGTGGTAAAAAGTGGCACAAAGTGGTAAAGAAGTGGAGGAGGTGAGAACCAATGTTAATGGGAGAATATAGTCACTCTTTAGATATAAAAGGAAGAGTTATTATGCCAGCTAAACTAAGGCAAGATATAGGTGAAAAATTTATTATAACTAAAGGATTAGATGGCTGTTTATTTGCGTTCTCTCAAACAGAGTGGTTCAACTTCGAGGAAAAACTAAAAACACTTCCACTATCAGATAAAAATGCAAGAAACTTTGTAAGATTCTTTTTATCAGGAGCAACAGAATGTGAAATAGACAAACAAGGAAGATTTCTTATTCCAAACAACTTAAGGGAAGCAGCAAGCTTAGAAAAAGATGTTATTATTATAGGGGTAGGAACAAGAGTAGAAATATGGAACAAAGAAATTTGGGAAAAATGTGACGAAAAAATATCAGCAGATGAAATTGCCGAAAACATGGCTAACCTAGGTATATAACTTGCAAAAGTTTATATAGCAACTAAAGACAAATGTACAAAAGACAAAATTACAAAAGATAAAATTTAAAAATACAAAAGATAAAGATACAAAAGATATTTAAGATACAAAAGTAATATAAAGCACAATTGACAAAACAGCTGGTATAGAGCCAGCTGTAAAAAAGCTTTTATAACAAGAGGTGCAAAATTGGAATTTAAACATAAACCAGTAATGTTAGAAGAGTGTATACAAGGACTAAAAATAAAAAAAGGCGGAATATATGTAGATGGAACATTAGGAGGAGCAGGACATAGTATAGAAATTGCAAATAAGTTAAATGGCACAGGGAAATTAATTGGAATAGATAGAGATCAAGAAGCTTTGCAAGCAGCAAAGGAAAAATTATCAGGATATACAAATATTACATATATTCATGGAAACCACGACAATATAAAGGAAATATTAGAAGAACAAAATATACTAGGTGTAGACGGAATTTTATTAGACTTAGGAGTATCTTCATATCAACTAGATGAACGCAATAGAGGGTTTAGCTATTTAGGTGAAAATGAATTAGATATGAGGATGGATAAAACACAAGAATTGACAGCCCAAATAGTTGTTAATAAATATACAGAAGAAGAATTAGCTAATCTAATATATACATATGGAGAAGAAAGATTTGCAAGACAAATTGCAAAAAATATTTGTAAGAAACGATTAGAAAAAGAAATCAAAACTACAAAAGAATTAGTAGAAATCATAGAAAAAACAATTCCAAAAGCAAAACAAAATGATGGACATCCAGCTAAAAGAACATTTCAAGCTATTAGAATTGAAGTAAACAATGAGATAAAGCCACTATATGATACAATATTAAATTGCATTGAGTGCTTAAACTCACAAGGCAGATTATGTGTAATTACATTTCACTCATTAGAAGATAGGGCAGTAAAAAATGCAATGCTTGAGGCAAAAGGAAAATGCACATGCCCACCAGATTTACCATATTGTGTATGTGGTGCAAAATCACTACGGAAAAATAATCACTAAAAAACCAATGATACCAACAAAAGAAGAGCAAGAAGAAAACTCAAGAAGTAAAAGTGCGAAACTAAGGATATTTGAAAAAGAATAACAAAAGAAGGGAGGAAAACAATGGCTAGAGCAAGATATCAATATGGCACAAGTCCAAGAAAGACAGAAGTACAACAACCAAAAAAGCGTAAAGTAGAAAAAAAGCCAAAATTAAAAGTTGTTAAAGATGTGCCAAGACAAAATATAGAAGTATCAAAAGCTCAAAGAAAAAAGCAAATACAATTTGTAGCAATAACTGTTTTTGTGTTTCTTGTATTATTAGTCATTGGATATAGAAACTCCCAAATAAGTATTAAATTTAGTGAAATGCAAAATCAAAAAAAAGATTTAGCTACATTACAAAAGGAAAATGAACAACTAAAGATTAATATAGAAAATGGACTAAATTTAAATAACATCGCAAATGAAGCAAAAACAAAATTAGGTATGCAAAAATTAACAAACAAACAAACTATTTATATTACATTACCAAAGAAAGATTATGTTGAAGCTGCAACAGAAAAAGTTATTATTGAAGAGGACAAAAACTGGTTTGAACAAATAGCAGATTGGATTTTTCAAAAATAAAAAAGAATAAAATAAAACACTTCTAATAATATTTATTAGAGGTGTTTTTATGATTGCTAGTAAAATATCAAATAAAAAAAGAATAAGAAATATATTATTTATATCATTTTTTGTATTTATAGCTCTAAGTATAAGGATAGGATATTTACAAATAGTAAAAGGCGCAGAATTAGCAACAATGGCATATGAACAGCAAACTCTGAATAGAAATATAAATCCCAAAAGAGGTACTATTTATGATGCAACAGGAGAACATATTTTAGCAATAAGTAGTACAGTAGAAACAGTAACAGTTAATCCAGGAAATATTGCAAAACAAGATAAAGAGAAAGTAGCTAGAAAATTAGCAGAGATATTTGAACTAGATTATGAAAAAGTATTGAAAAAGGTTAGTAAAAGGAGTTCAATTGAAACTATTATAAAAAAAGTTGATAAAGAAAAGACAGATGTGCTAAGAAGATGGATAGCAGAGGAAAACATAACTACTGGAATTAATATAGATGAGGATACAAAAAGATATTATCCAAATAATACCTTTGCATCTCAAATTATAGGATTTTGCGGTAGTGATAATCAAGGATTAGATGGAATTGAAGCAAAGTATGAAGCTCAATTAGCAGGAAAAAAAGGCTCAATTAAGAGGCATGCAGATGCTAAAGGAACAGAAATAGGAGAAGAGGGAGAACAATATGTTTCAGCAATTGATGGAAATGATTTGATTTTATCTATTGATTATAACATACAATCTATAGTTGAAAAATATTTGCAAGAAGCTTGTATAGACAATAAGTGTACAGATGGAGGAAATGTAATTGCAATGAATCCTAAAACAGGAGATATATTAGCTATGGCAACATATCCTAACTATAACTTAAATGAACCATATGAAGCATATACAGAAGAATTAAAAGGAATTTGGAGTTCATTAGAACAAAAGGAAAAGACAAAAAATTTGCAAGCCGTTTGGAGAAATAGAGCAATAGCAGATACATATGAACCAGGTTCTACATTTAAAACTATTACTGCATCTGCATCACTAGAAGAGGGAATAACTGATACAGATAATAGTGGAGAATTTTGTTGCACAGGAGGTATTGAAGTAGCAGGAGTTCGTATAAAATGTTGGAGATACTATAGACCACATGGACCAGAAAGCCTAAGGCAAGCGTTAATGAATTCTTGTAATCCAGTTTTTATAGGATTAGGACAAAAATTAGGAGTTCATACCTATTATAGTTACTTAAAAAAATTTGGTTTACTAGAAAGAACAGGAATTGATTTACCTGGAGAAGGAGGAAGTATCTTTTTAAAAGAAGAAAAAGCAGGACCAGTTGAATTAGCAACAATTAGCTTTGGCCAAAGATTTGAAATTACACCAATACAATTAGTTACAGCAGTATCTAGTATTGCAAATGGAGGAAATTTAGTGCAACCAAGAATTGTAAAACAAATTGTAGATAGTCAAACAGGAGAGAAAAAGGATATAGAAGTTAATATTAAGGGAAAATCTATTTCAAAAGAAACGTCAGAAAAAGTATTAAGTATGATGGAAAGTGTTGTAGCAGAAGGAACTGGAAAAAATGCAAAAGTTGCAGGGTATAGAATAGGAGGAAAAACAGGAACTTCAGAAGATGGTGTTAATACTAATAAATATGTAACATCATTTTTAGGAGTTGCACCAATAGAAGATCCTGAAGTTGTACTATTGATTACATTATATAATCCAACAGGAGAAGGAGGACACCAAGGAGGTGCGTGGATAATTTTAACAACACACTTTAAAACTATTGAAAAATCAGCAAAAATATAAACTATTAAATC
>CANRML010000103.1 GCA_947631725.1 uncultured Clostridia bacterium | reverse complement strand
TTTCTAATTCAGACATACAATTTACCTCTCATTTAAAATTTTTATGCAAAATTCTTTTATTTTTAATGTTTCTTTATCTGCTACATTCCACAATATTAATTTATCGATTGTTTCATAATTATGCACTACAATATCTCTCATTCCAGCAATATTTCTCCAAGGTATTTCTTTATATTTTTGTTTAAATTCATTTGATAATCTTTTTACTAATTCTCCTATTTGCGTAACTGGTGTAAGAATTGCATTTTGATATATACTATTTTCTTCAAAATTATTATAATCATTACCGAAATGTTTTTTTGTATCTTCTATTATATTACAATGTTTTATAATTGCTAATAATATTTTTTTTGTTCTCTCATCTATCATATTATCACTTTCTCCCATTTTTTATATATTGTAACATATAACTTATTATTTTTTCAACAACTTTTTTATTTTTAATTACCTTTTGCTATAATTTAATAAATTATGATTAACTGCAGTGATGAAAAAGACATATCATATACAATAAAAAACCACCTTTCCAATAAAATGGTAAGGTGGTAGGTGGTTATTTCTGGTATCTGACAATTTTAAAATATTGTTGATTATACGGCCTAATTATCCTTTCATCTCTAAAATTTAATTCTTCTTCAACCAGACGATAGAACTCCTCTCTTTGTGAAAATGGAATACCATCATCACAAATAATTACTGTGTACGGATTATGGAAGCTGAATTCCTTTTCATATAATCTTTGGGCCTCTTCACTAGCTTTAGACTCCAATTTCCATTTTTCCATAACATGCATAACCTCCTTTTTATTAGCATAAGCTTATATTTATTATACTCCTACTTTATGTATATGTCAATTATTGTAATACGTTCAACGTATCTCCACTGCCTTCCATCCCCTCTAGATTATAGTAAGTATCTGGTACATTTCCGATTATTACATTTTCCATCAATAATACTTGATTTTGTATTGTTTGTGAAATAGTCTCAAATGGTGTTAAAATTACTATTTCACACTTTACCTGTAAATATACTCTATGAAGTGTCTGGTTTATACCTTTTGCTGTAAATTCACTCTTTAAATCTGTCTCTACACTTCCTGTAGATGCAATTTTTATATTTATTCTTGGGCCTTCACCTGCAAGTAGTTTAATTCCTGTAAAACTTCCGAAGTGGAATTTGAATATTGTCTTTTCCCATATTGTTTATCTCTAGTTGAATTCTATTTGGTACATCTGAGCTTATTTCGTTCATTGGAATAATATTTGATTTTATCATCCTAATATTTCCATCTTTATCTCGTTCTATTGAAAATAAATCTTCATAGGAATATTTCTTAATTACTTCTGAAGCTTGCTGATTTGATACTATTGTTGCAATAGCTTTTGCCTTTTCCTCACATAATTTCCTAAAAATTGGTTCTATTGCATTTATTATCAGTATTGCTGTTGAAAATGCAACTACTAAAATAGCTATCATTTTTATAAGTGGACCTCCTTTGGGAAGTCCACTATTTCGTATTTTTGACATGTTTGGTGATATTGATATTTTACGTATTTTTGGTATTCGAAATCGAAATCTTGAATAAATCTTATGCATAGTTGCCTACTTGTATTCTTACATATTTGGGGATGTATAATTTTTCTCCAATTTGCAATTGATTTGGATTTTCTATATTATTTGCTTTAACAATATTATCTACTGTACTACCAAACTCTTTTGCAATATTCCATAAAGTATCTCCTCTTTTTACAATATATATCACTATACTATAATCTTGTTCTTCTCTTTCCCTATCTTCTTCTACTGAACAAATTAGGCTTGCATTTGCATTTCTGTATATGTCTGTTTGAATATTTATATTTATACGGCATGATATATTTCCACCATCTTGAATTACAAAGTCTTGTGATATAATTTCAAAATCATTTTGTGTATTTAAAGTTTCTCCTCTTTCTATGTTTTCTAATACATATTCAAAAGGTATCGTTGCTTCTCTTTCAGATACTTGCATATTATTTCCCAAGAATAGGAAATGCATTTTTAATTCCATTTCATATAAAATTTTTGAATTAATTTTTGTTTCTTTTTGCAATATTATTTGTGAATCAACATCAAGTAGTTTTTTTCCATCTATCTCACTTAAGTTTACTGTCTCTTGTATTGTTTTAGTTTGTTTAATAGATTTTTTATCATTTATTGTTGATACTGAGGTTCTTTCAATTTTATATATCATATCTGGCCTATATAAATCTTGTATTAAATTGATATTTTTTTCTTCATATACATTGCAACTTACTTCATATTCCATTTCTACATAGATAGAATGTTCTTCTTGTGCATTTGGCTTAACTATGGCATTTCTCAATTCATAACAAACATCATATGTATTATCTTCTGAAACATTTGGAATATCAATAAATCCTACAATTGGTATTTTTTGATTTACCATCCCTATACGATTATCTTCAGTTAAGTATAATATTTTTATTTCTGATTCTGCTTTTGTTAATACTTTATTATAGCTGATTTTTACATCTTTTTCTATTACATTTGTTGAAACTTTTAAAATTTCTGCTAATTGATCGATATTATCTATTTGAATTGTATCTTTTGCATAAATTTTTGTGCTCCCTGTCCCTATTAATGAGTTCATTGTAAAATCATCTTTTAGTATTTGTATATCTTCTTGTTCAGTAATGTCATTTACAACTTCTATTTCTTCTTTTGTGAATACTTTTATGCTTATTTCTAATGCTACCTTTATCCCTATTTTTCTTCCGTTTATAACTTTAGCTTCAACACTTTTTACTGTTGTTGATAAACATACCTGCATATCTGATGTAACATTTTCTATATCAATATTTTGAGAAAAGTCTAATGTTGTGTTAATTCCCCTTATTCCTTCTTCTATTCCTTCTGGCATATACATTATATATGTAGTTATACCTCCATCAATTTTTATTTTTCCCTCTTGTAACTCACGCTTATATACAGATGCTATTCCACTTGTATAAATTGTGTTTAAAATATCTGGTTTAGAATCTGGAACAATCATATCCCCTTCTACAAAAACAATTTCTGTTTTTTCTGCTACTATTCTATTGATACATAAATTTTCTTTTGCTATATTCACCATAATTGACCTCCTTAATTTTTTTCTTTATACATATATATGTCCACTTCCTTGATTTATTCATTAAAATATAAAGTTAGCACTTTTCGACAGTTTTCTACATAGAATATAGTAGCCTATATTTTGAGGTGGTAATATGAAACAAATAAGGAAAGGTAGCTTTGTGGTTAGAAAATCACATAATAAAGATGTGATTTTTTGCGTAATGAAAATCATAAAAACAGATAAAGAAGATATTGCTTTACTTCATGGGCTAATTGAAAGGTTTGAAGCAGATAGTCCTATTAAAGATTTAGAACTTGTTAATCAAAAAACTATAAAAGAGGAATTGTCTAAATTTGAAACAAATGTTGATAGCAAAATTGAAGAAATATTAACATCTAAAATACAAAATAGAACCGTAAAAGAAGAAACTATTCCAGGTAAAATATTACATTTAGATGGTGACAAAAAGTATTCTACTAAGTCTTACTATTATTATAAAAAATTAGGTTTAAATGCAGTTGTTAAAAATATTCCTGAATACAAGCAACCTCAAGTTGTATATTCTTTATTGGAAGCTTATTCTCCTGATATTCTTATTATTACAGGGCATGATGGTATGATAAAGAGCAATGTTGGTTATCATGATATATATAATTATAGAAATTCTAGACATTTTATTCAAACTGTAAGAGAGGCTAGACGTTATGATGCAGATTATAACAGAAATACTGTTATTTTTGCTGGTGCTTGCCAGAGTTATTTTGAAGCACTTATTTCAGCTGGTGCTAATTTTGCTTCTTCCCCTGCTAGAATTTTGATTGATTTTTTAGACCCTATTATTATAGCTGAAAAAATTGCTCTCACAGAAAGTTATAAATATATAACAATTGAAGATTTGGTTAGTGAACTCCGTGACGGAAAAAGAGGTGTTGATGGAATAGGTGCAAATGGTAAGTTAAATCATATTGTTACAAAATTGTAACAAAGTTGTAATGTAAATGTAATATTGGCTTTTCCGTCTTGTCAATAGCTTGATATTACTGGCTTTTGTGGTTTTTACTTTCTTCTACATC
>CANRML010000102.1 GCA_947631725.1 uncultured Clostridia bacterium | reverse complement strand
AAAAACGAAACTGTGGCAATACACTCCTAGAAATAGTCAAAGCTATAAGGAAAAATAAAAAGTCCACAGTTACCACATTTAGATTATACTAAATATTGATAAAAATATAAAGAAAGGAGTGTATGGTTATTTAAGTTATTAAATATATCATACAAGGAAAGATGAAAAATAAAAAAATAGAAAAAAATAAAATATATTCTGGAGTAGTGGAGGAAAAAGATAAAATATTTCCGGCATATTTAAATTTACAAAATCCGAAATATCTAGAAATTGATAATTTATATTATGCAGGATTAATTGCAGTTGATTATTATAGAGAACAAACCGATTTAATTTTAAAAAATTTGATTGAAACAAATATTGATATGAATATTTCTATATTTTATGAAAAACAGAATTCATATAAAATGATAAAAGAACTGACATATCATATCGGAAATGTTGGAGTAGAAATAAAAGGTTCTAATGAAAATAGGCAAGATATAGATATTGCAGCATTTACATATAATGATGCAAAATATATTAGAAAAGAAATGCAAGTGAACAATGAGGATTTATATTATTTATATATTTATATAGTCATTTATGATCAGGATGTTAAAAATTTAGAATATTTTTTAAATAAAATTGAAGGAATTGCACAAAGTAAAGGAATTCAAACGAGAAGAGCCAACTTTAGGCAAGAAGAAATGTTTTTAGCTACAATTCCACTATTTGAAAATGGAAAAAATATAAAAGAAGCGGCAAGAAGAAACGTACTAACAACAGGATTATTAGCAACATATCCATTTATTTCTTCAACTATTTTTGACACAAATGGAATTTTTATAGGAACAAATATTTATAATAATTCTCTAGTTTTTATTGATAGATATAATACTGAAAAATATAAAAATGCTA
The DNA here is from genome assembly GCA_947631725.1 of uncultured Clostridia bacterium. GTDB lineage: Bacteria > Bacillota > Clostridia > TANB77 > CAG-508 > CAG-269. The sequence goes on along the minus strand of CANRML010000102.1, from coordinate 3,293 downwards.
ATATTTGTATTTTTGGAACAAGTGGAGCAGGAAAATCTTTTTATACAAAGTTATTAATTTTAAGATATAAATTATTAGGGATTAAGCAATATATTATAGATCCAGATAGGGAATACTCAAATATTTGTGAAAAAATGAAAGGAACAATGATTAAATTAGGACCTACATCAAAAACATATATTAATATTTTAGAAATAAGGAAAGAAAGTATTGAAGAAGGAGAAAATGGTTATTTAGCAACAAAAATATCAAAACTTATTGGATTTTTTAATTTAATTTTTGGAGAAATGGATGAAGAAGAAAAGGCTATATTAGAAGAAAAATTAATAGAAACTTACAAAGAAAAAGGAATAACTTTTAATGATGATAGTCTATATAAATTTGAAAAAAATAAAATTATCAAAGAATTCAAAGGTGCTAAAGATATGCCAATTTTAGAAGATTTATATAATATATTAGGAAAAGATGAAAGAACAAAAAAATTTAAAATTAAGCTTATACCTTTTGTAGAGGGGTCAATGAAATTTTTTAACAATTATTCAAATATCGAATTAAACAATGAACTAATAGTTGCAGATGTATATGATTTAGGAGAAGAAAATTTGCAATATGGGATGTACTTATTTACTGATGTTTTTTGGGATAAAATAAAAGAAAATAGAGAGGAAAAGAAAGCTATTTACTTAGATGAAATATGGAGACTGATAGGAGTAACTTCTAATAAAAATGTAGCAAGTTTTATTTATAAAATATTTAAAACCATAAGAAAATATGGAGGTAGTAGTGTAGCAATAACTCAAGATATATCAGATATTTTTAGCTTAGATGATGGAGTTTATGGAAAAAGTATTTTAAATAATTCTAGTATAAAAACATTTTTTTCTCTTGAAGAAGAAAATATAAAAATATTAAATCAATATGCAAATTTATCAGAAAAAGAAAAAGTGGAAATAAAATCTTTAAAACGTGGAGAATGCTTAATGTTTGTAGGAGATGACCATATTTTAACAAAAATAGAAGCTTCTGAGAGAGAAAAAAATATAATAGAAAATAAGAAAGGAAAATAATGAAAAAAATAATTACAGCATTAAATTATCCAGAATTAAATGAAGAACTACAAAAAGAAAAAAATGTAAAAATAGAAAATAAAGATATAATTTATAAAGAGGGAATTTTAGAAATATTAGAAATAAAAAAAGAAATTGATATTATCATTATTAATTATGATTTGCCAGGAAATATTACAATAGAAAATTTAATTCAAAAAATAAAAAAAATAAATTCAAAAATAGAATTAATTTTTATTCTTGAAACAAAAAATCCAGAAAAAGAAAAAATTTTAAAGAAAAATGAAATAACAAATATTTATTATAACGATGAAATAGATACAAAAAAATTAATAAAAATTATACAAGAAAAAAATACAAAAGAATTAGAAGAAGAAATTATAAAATTAAAAAAAATTATTCAAGAAAACAAAGAAAATAAAAAAAATAATGACAAAAAAACAAGAGAAAAAATGTTCGAGAAATCAATAAAAAAGAAAGTAAAACGGTACACATAAAACAAAGAAAATCAACAATTCAATATTAATTGAAAGAAATAAAATTATGTACCAAAACTACTCACCCGTACATATTATAGAAGATTTAAAAAATACAAAGAAAAAAATATTACTTATAGATTTAAAGCTGGGCTATGAAGATATGCATATTGTCTTTCACAAAACAAAAAATTATATAAAGATAGAAGATAGAAATTTTTTAATAAATATAAATAAAAATATAAAACTTTTAACAGGATTATCAAAAATAATAAAAAATAATAACAGGCAAGAAAAAAATAAAATAATTTCTATAATAGAAAAAAATGCAAAAAAATATGACAAAGTAATTATTGAAATTTTAGATAAAAATTTTCCAGAAATAAATAAAAGAATAATAGAGAAGACAGAAAAAAATATATTAATTTTGGAAAATAATTTTAAAGGAATAAAAAACACAAAAAATAATTTAGAAAAATACAAAAACATAAAAAATAAAAATATATATTTATTTTTATATGAACAAGAAAAAGATAAAAAAATATGTATTGACATTTTAAAAGAAATATTTAAGAAAATAAAAATAATAAAACAAGAAAAGGATCTTATTAAATTATTAAAATAAAATAATTTATAAAAAATAATAGAAAATATTTAAAAATAAAAACAATACGAAAAAAAACAAGAATATGAGTGAAGTAAAAACCAAGAAAAAATGTTTGCCATACAAACCCAATAGGGTAGACATAAACAAAAAGATTAAACAAAAATAATGTACAAAAAAATATCTGAAAACCATTGTAATCCCTAAATAAAATCTAAATTAATAAACATCAAAAGCGACTAAGGAAATTATAGAAAATTTTTTGGATGCAAAAAAGGATAAAATTTTGACGAAAAAAATTCAAGAAAAAATATATAGTTAAATATAAATGAATAAAAAATATACTAAATTAAAGATTTTAATAAGTGAAAAAACATATAAGAGATAAAAATAAAAAATAGAAAAAGTAGGATAAGAAAAAATATAAAATAAAAAATTAAAATAACAAATTAATAAATAATAAATAAAATAAAAAATATAAAATATTTAAACAAAAAAATATACTTGAATAAAAGTTAAAAATGAAAAATGAAAATTAAGAAAATAAAAATAAGATTAATTAAAAAAAGAAAAATTATTAAAACTAAAAATTATAAAATATAAATTATAAATAAAAAATAATAGATAAATAAATTATAAATTTATGAAAAATAAAAAAGAGATAGATATAAAAAACAAAAGAAAAAATAAATGAAAAAATAAATAATAGTGCGAAAAAAAAATAACAAAAAAATAGAGAAAAATAAAAAAAAGATGAAAAGGAAATAAAAAAACTAAAATGTAAACAGCAAAAAAATAAGAAAAGATGCCTAATATATATGCATAAAAAAAGTAAACATAAACAAGAAAAACATGAGAAAAAAGTGTAAGAACAAGAAGACATAGAACTCAGTTAGCCCTACTAATTAATTAAATATAAAAAACGAAAAGGAAGCAAGAACAAACGCTAAAAGTTTTATATACCAAAAAACTAAAAGATTTTAATAATAGAAAGAAACATATAAAAAGAAGATAAAAAATGAAAAAATATAAAGAAATAAAAAAAGTAAAAAATAAAATGGTAATAAATAATGGTGTTAAGATAGATTTTGGACACGAAAGCGTAGATATGATATAATGGTTTTATACGCTTAGAAAGGAGTGTTC
>CANRML010000101.1 GCA_947631725.1 uncultured Clostridia bacterium | reverse complement strand
ATGAAGATTCCTTCTATATTTCTAATCCATTAGATAAAGTGCAACTATATATGTTAGCAGACGGGATGGGAGGCTACAATGGTGGAGAAATAGCAAGTAAATTGGCTATTCAAACAGCAAAGAAATATATTGTAAATAATTTTGAGCAAATAGAAAAAGATAGAGATAGTATTATTCAATTATTGGGAAGTAGTATTGAATATGCAAATATGATTGTATATGAAAAGTCAAAAGAGAATAAAGAACTAGAAGGGATGGGTACTACTTTAGAAATATGCCTAATATATAATAGTAAGGTATATATTGGACATATTGGTGATAGCAGAATTTATCGTATTAGAAAGTCATTTATTAGAAAATTGACACAAGACCATAGCTATGTTCAAAAATTAGTTAAAGATGGTGAAATTACACAAGAAGAAGCGGAACATCATCCTAAGAAAAATATGCTTATGAAGGCCTTAGGATGTAATGCATTTGTTGAACCAGATGTTATGGTAAAAGGATTATTAAAAGATGATATTTTGCTTATGTGTTCAGATGGATTATCAAATTTAGTTGATGAGGAGAACATATATGAAATAGCAAAATCAAATATAGAGCAAGCAACAAAAGAATTAGTACAAATGGCAAATGATAAAGGTGGATATGACAATATTACTGTTGTAATTATAAAAAATATATAACAGTATATAAAAGGTAAGGAGAGATAAAAATGATTTTAGAGGGGAAATTATTAGGCAACCGTTATGAAATACTTGAAAAAGTAGGAAATGGACGGGATGGCAATTGTATATAAGGCAAAAGATGTTATATTAAATAGAAATGTTGCAGTTAAAGTTCTAAGAGACGAATTTACAACAGATGCAGAGTTTATAAAAAGATTTGAAACAGAAGCACAATCTGCAGCCCGTCTAACACATGCAAATATAGTTTCAATTTATGATGTTGGTGTAGATGATGGAATTTACTATATTGTTATGGAACTTGTAAAAGGTAAAACATTAAAAGAAATTATTGTTGAAGAAGGAGGACCACTTCCTTGGAAATGGTCTATGAATGTTGCAATACAAATTGCCTCAGCATTAGATACAGCACATTGTAACAATATTATACACAGAGATATTAAACCACATAATATCATAATAACAGAAGATGGTGTTGCCAAGATAACTGATTTTGGTATTGCTAAAGCAGTATCTAACTCTACAATTACAGCTTTTGGAACAACAATTGGTTCAGTCCACTATTTCTCACCAGAACATGCAAGAGGAGGATATACAGATGCAAAATCAGATATATATTCTCTAGGAGTTGTAATGTATGAGATGCTAACTGGTAAAGTACCATTTGATGCAGATACTCCTGTATCAGTAGCTTTAAAACATATGCAAGAAGAACCTATAGAGCCAATAAAGCTAAATCCAAATATTCCAGAAGCAATAAATAAAATCATTATGAAAGCGATACAAAAAGATCCAATGAATAGATATCAAACAAGCATGGAATTATTACAAGACTTAAAAGAAGCATTAAAAAATCCAAATGGAGATTTTGTAGAAGAAATTCCTTATGATAAAACAGCAAGAACACAAAAAATAGGTACAGAACAATATTCAAATAGAAGTGAAAGAGGAAAAAAACAAAATAAATTTCAAAAATGGGTTTCTAATCATAAAAAACTAAGTGTATTTTTAGGACTTGTACTTTTATTCTTCTTAGCTTTTGGAGGAACAATGACATTTTTAAGTATTACAAATCCACCAGAAGTTGATATGCCAAATGTTGTAGGGATGCATAAAGAAGAAGCTAAAAAAGCTATAGAAGAGGCAAAACTAGTTTATGAAGAAGAAAAAGAAGAATATAACAAAGAGGTAGAAGAGGGACATATAATTAGTCAAAATCCAGCATATTTTGATAGATATCACTCTGTAAAACAAGGAAGTACAGTTAAAGTTGTTGTTAGTAAAGGAACAGAGAAAGCAACTGTACCAAATGTAGAAGGAAAAGAAAGAGAAGAAGCTATTAAACTAATTGAAGAAGCAAAATTAAAAGCAGAAATTATAGAAGAAACAAGTAAAACAATAGCTGAAAATCATGTAATAAAACAAGAAACAGATCCTGATTCAGAAGTATCAGCAGGTGATACAGTTAAAATACATGTAAGTACTGGAACAGGAATTAAAGAAATTACTATGACAAATGTAGTTGGAAAAACAGAAAGCTCTGCAAAATCAGAATTAGAAGGACTTGGATTTAAAGTAACAATAAATTATGAAGAAAATACATCAAAAGATAATGGAACAGTTTTAAAACAAAGTCTTGAATCAGGTAAAAAGGTAGATGAAGGTACATCAGTTACATTAACAGTAAATAAAGTTCAAGAAGATAAAACAGCTACAATTACAATAAATGTAAAATCATTAACAGGTGGATATACAAATAGCTCAAAATCAGAAAACTCTACAGAAAATAAATCAGAAGAAGAAAGCAAAACTGTAGAAAAAACAGCTGATGTAGAATTATTAGTAAATGATAAGAGTGTTTATTCAAGTACAGGAGTAGATAAAAATAAAACAGATTTATCAACAACAATTACAGGAAAAGGAACTGTAACAGTTAAACTAATCATAACTGATAAAAATGGAGGAAACTGGTCAAGAACACAAAGTATTAATTTAAATAGTACGAACAAATATACATTTCAATAAGTAAGCATAAATGAGAGGAATTTTAATGGAATATATAGAAGGGTATATTATAAAGAATATTTCAAATCAATATATTGTAAAGACAAAACAAGGAGAATATCAAACAATTGCTAGGGGGAGATTTAAACAACAAGAAATCTCCCCTGTTGTTGGTGATATAGTAGAAATTTTGGTAGAAGATGAAAAAACAAAAAAAGCAGTTATTGAAGAAATCAAGCCTAGAAAAGTATTATTTAAAAGACCAAAACTTGCAAATATTACACAAATGGTTTTTGTGTTATCTAGTCAAAAGCCAAAACCAGATTTGTTATTATTAGATAAACAATTAGCATTAGCTGAGTTTTTTCATATAAAAAGCATAATTGTATTAAATAAAATAGATTTAGATAAAAAACAAGATTTTAAGATGATTAAAGACATTTATCAAAAATTAGGGTATAAAGTTTTAGAAACTCAAGCAAATGAAAATGTTGGAATTTCTGAGTTAAAAAAACAATTAAAAGGAAATATCAATGCATTTTCTGGAAATTCTGGTGTTGGAAAATCAACTTTAATAAATGCAATATTTGAAATGCCTATAACAGAAGAGGGAGAAGTTAGTCAAAAAAATCAAAGAGGAAAAAATACAACTACTGCAATCCAATTATATGAAATTGATAAAGATACATATATAGCAGACACTCCTGGATTTTCAACTTTTGACATTTCTGAAATACCAAAAGAAGAACTAGATAAATGTTTTGTGGAATTTAAGCCATATATACAAAGTTGCGAATTTGTAGGATGTACACATATTAAAGAAGAACAATGCGAAATCAAAGATCAAGTGGAAAAAGGAGAAATTTCACAAGATAGATATTTAAGATTTTGTAAAATCTATGAAGAATTAAAAGAAAAGGAGAAACACAAATGGTAGAAGTATCTGCATCGATATTAAGTGTAGAAAAGGGACAAGAATCAAAAACTTTTTTAGCCTTAGAACAAGGAAAAACAGACTATTTTCACATAGATGTTATGGATGGAAAATTTGTTGAAAAAAATACATATGATAAAATGCTAGAATATGCAGCATATATTAAAAGAATTTCTAATTTACCTTTAGATGTACATTTTATGGTCCAAGATGTAAAAAATGCAATTGAAGACTTCAGCATTTTAGAGCCTAATATTATGAGTTTTCACTATGAAGCTTGTAAAACAGATGAAGATGTAATGGAATATATAAATATGATAAAGGAAGCAAATTCAAAGGTAGGAATAGCTATAAAGCCAAATACAGATATTGAAAAAATATATAAATTTTTGCCATATATTCATATGATACTAATTATGACAGTTGAACCAGGAAAAGGAGGACAAACTTTTCTAAGTGATATGGCAGATAAGATAAAGAAATGTAATGAGTTTATTAGAAATAACGATTTAGAAGTTGATATAGAAGTAGATGGGGGAATCAACTTAAATACACAAAATGCAGTGAAGGAAGCAGGAGCTAATATTTTAGTTGCAGGAACAGCAATTTTAAAAGCAGTTAATTATGGAGAAATTATAAAAGAATTAAAAAAATAAAGGGAATAATTTTAT
>CANRML010000100.1 GCA_947631725.1 uncultured Clostridia bacterium | reverse complement strand
TTAAAAATTTGACAAAAAAATTAAGCATTTTTAATGCTTACATAGTTTTTTTATTTAATTTACTGTCAAACTTCCGACATTGTATTCATATGCATAAGATGTATGTGTCAATGCGTTTTTCAAAAGTCCTTCATCCGTAAATTTATATCCTATTTTTTCTTGTAACTCGTTTAAATTTTTTTCTTGCATATAGCTTTTTCCTCCTCTTTGTTTATTATATACTATTTTACAAATTTTGCAATATATTTTTTCTAAAAATCTATGGACAAGTCTACGATATTGGTATATAATATTATTGGATATTATGAAAAGGAGAAGGAGTTTTAATGGCTAATAAAAATAGTTATTTTGATTATAGTAATAGACAACTTACAGATGTGTTTAGGGAACTACAGGAAACACGTCTTCAATATGAAGCTCAAAATGCAAAAAAGCCTCAAAAAGTACATAAAGTTAAAAATGTTTCATATCAAAGTTCACATAGAAAAACCGTTAGTATATCAATTATATTGTTGGTTTTAATTTTTGCTATGATTATAGCTTTTTGTTGGTCTACCTCTATATCTGCAAAAGATGATTCTATTGAACTATATTCACCATTAGCTGATATAAATCAAAATACTGTTTCAATAGAGATTAACCGTCATCGCTTAAATGCTCATAATATTATTACTTCAAATGCTGCTCTAGAAGTAGTTAAAGAGCAAGTAATTGAAGAACGTGATATTCCTTTTGACACATTATATACAGATCGTGCTATTTTGCCAAAGGGAGAAAAAGTAGTTTTACAAGAAGGTATAAATGGTAAGAAAAATGTTACTTTAGTAAGGTCATATCAAAATGGTGAATTATCAAATGAGACAATTTTAAATGAACAAAAAACTATAGATTATGTTCCACAAATTGTTGATGTTGGTACTTCTGAATTTCTAGCAAAAATAAAGTCACATATAAAAGATACTCTATATTTAACAAAAGATTCTACTTTACGTGAAAACCCAGCAGATGATGCAAAAGAAGTTGCTAAAATTGATCAATATCTTGATGTTGTTTTATTAGATTTACCATCTGAACAGTGGTGCAAAGTTTCTTTTGATGATGTAGAAGGATATTTACCTACAAGTTGTTTAACTTCTGCTGTAGTTACACCTTCAATGCCTGAAAAAAATCGTATTCAAAAATTAGTAGTTAAATTAGATGTTGATATGCCTTTAAATCAGTCTTCTGGTCTAACTTTAGCTGATTTTAAGAAAATCTTTACTGGTTTATCTAATGATAAAAATAATATTTTTGAAGATAATTATGAGGCTTTTTATAACATAGATAAAAAATATAAAATAAATGGAATATTTTTAGCAGCTATAGCAATACATGAAAGTGCTTGGGGTAGTTCACAAATTGCTCAAGATAAAAAGAACTTATTTGGCTTTGGTTCTTATGATAGAGGTCCATATGAAAATTCTTTTGAATTTGATACTTATGAAGAAGGTATTGAATTAGTTGCAAAAAATTTAGTTAAATATTATCTTAACCCTGCTGGCACAAAGATTTATGATGGAGAAAGAGCTGCAGCTACATATTATAACGGATCTACAGTAAAAGATGTAAATGTTCGTTACGCCAGTGATTCTGAGTGGCATACAAAAGTATATAGTTATATGGAAATGTTATACAAACGATTAGAAAAATAGGAGGATTGATTTGTGAATATTCCTAAGATTAAAATTAAACATACAAAAATAGCTTTTACAATATTAATTATTTTGTTGTTATTTTGTGTTCTATCTTATTCCTATATTTTCTACGTTAGTTATTGTAAGGAAAGTTTCGTTACTAGTTCTTTAAAAATTGCTGAGCAAAATGAGGTTTCTGTTTTTAAAGTAAATCGTATTTTGCTATATAGTAGTGGAAGTGCAATTGATAATAGTACTGATAGTTCTTTGCATAATTTAGATGTCTGTCAATATACAGACTTGGCAATTTATATTGATAACACCTCATCAAATTCTGAATTAACATCTAAAAATACAGTTAAAGAACTATGGGTTGATAATATTCGTATTTCTACAACTAATCCAGAAGTTGGCACTCAAGTTTTGAATTATAAAGATTTAAATACTTTCGGAACTTTTGGAGATTTATCTAGTGCTTCAGCTGGAAGAATTGATTTTAAAATTGTTAATACAAATGAGGAAAATGAATCTGCAGACTATGCTTCACCTACATTTTATACAGATTGTTCTAACCCAATCTCATTAGGATATGTAAATAAAGGAATTGTTAAAAATTATTCTATACATGATGACGTCAATTCTGTCGTGTTTAATGGTAAAATTTTAAAACAAGCTGGTGTAGATTTAGCAAATTTAGATGCTTCTTTATTATTTGATATTCATATTAGAAATCATGATAATGATACTTTTGTATATCATGCAAATATTGATATTAAATTAAATACTGAATCTAAGGAAATTTTGGGAGGTTATTTATATCAGTCAAGAAATAATACTTCAGGAAGTGAATATATCTTCTTCCAAGAGCTTTCGTAAAATATATTAGAAGTCCTATAATTTCTATTGTAGGACTTTTTTGTTTTATTTACATAGAAAATATATAATATATGATATAAAAATTTTTAAGTCTATTTATTAATTAAATCTTGTGCTATAATCACAATGTAAAATACTAATTTAAAAAGGTGGCGGAGTTTATGGAAAATGCTTTGCAAAAATTAGATATAGAAGAAAAAAAGAAAAGAAAAGGATTTACAATAGCAGGTATTAGTATATATAAAATATTAGCTTATTTTATTATATATAGTGTTGTAGGATATATTGTTGAAACAGTATATGGAATTATTACAAAAGGTGTATGGGAAAGTAGGCAGAGTTTCTTATATGGTCCATTTTGTGGAATTTATGGATTAGGAGCTGTTGTTCTAATTTTGTCTTTACAGTATTTTAAAAAAAGTGCTAATAAATTATTTATTGGTGGTTTTATAGTAGGTTCAATAGTTGAATATATAGTTAGTTTAGTAGGTGAATTAATTTTTCATGTAAAATGGTGGGATTATTCTAATATGCCTTTAAATATAAATGGAAGAATTTGTGTATATTTTTCCATATTTTGGGGATTTTTAGCAGTCTATTTTATGATGTCTTTTCATCCAAGAATAGAAAAACTTATTAATCATATAGAATCTAAAAACCCAATGAAGGTTTTAAAGATTTCTACCATACTTGTGTCTGTATTTTTGCTATTTGACCTTTTAATTACTATGTATGCATTAAAAGCATTTATTATTAGAAAAGTATATGAATATGATTTAAATGTTCCAAATAAAGAATATGTAATTAACCATGAATATAAAGAATTATATGGCAATGAAGAAAGATCTAATTTTATTTATAAGTATTTTAGTGATAAAAAAATGATTAAAACTTTTCCAAATTTAAAAATTCAAGATGTGGATGGAAATATATTATATTTAGATCAATATGTTGGAAATATACAGCCATATTATTTGAAAGTTTTTGAAAAAAATAGTTAATTATGGAGATGGATATATGAAGGTAAAAATAAATGATGAACATGAATTGTATAATTCATTTGACCAGTTTGATGAAACATTAAGTGAAGATTTAGTATCTTACATAAATAGTAAGGAAGAGATTGCTTCAATAAAGGAAAAAGGAGTTATAGAAATAATTTCGGAAAAGAAAATAGATGAAAATAAATTTAAAAAGGCTTTTGAGAAATATTGTGATGAACAGTTAATAATAATAAATAGGCAGCAAAAAATAAATAGGACAAAGCAGATAGGGATGCTAATAGTTGGGATATTATTTATAATATTTTCAATCCTATTAGCTGATAAAATTAATATTATTATTTTAGAAATTATTTCAACTATTGGCTCTTTTTCAATATGGGAATCTGCAAATAGTTGGCTATTGCAAAGTAAGGCAATTAAGTTCAATAAATTAAAAGCTATAAAGTTAAAAAATAGCGAAATAAAATTTGAAATTTGTGAGTGAATAAATATATTATATTTCATAGTGCTTATAAAATAACGAAACTTCAACATTAAGTTAAAGTTTCGTTGTTTTTCTATGAAGGTGTACTCCGGTTTGATGTTTTTATAAAGTTAGTAGTATCAATACTTATAAATCACAAAGTAAAAAAATTAATGTAGTGTTAATGTAGTTTTAAAAGTAAAAATTATCTCATATCTTTTTTACATTATTTTCTTATACAATTTATTATTTCCATAGATTGTATTTTATTGTCTATTTTATTTTTTATGGTACT
>CANRML010000099.1 GCA_947631725.1 uncultured Clostridia bacterium | reverse complement strand
GATTTCTTTACTAATTTTTGTGCAATCATATACATAACTGAAAATCCATTTTTTATAATAGAATCTAATTCTTTATCTAGTCTAGTTTGGACTGTTTCTGGTAGTGGATTTCCATATAGTTCATATGCTTTTGTATATGCAATCTCTTTAATCATTTTTTCGCATCCAGGAATATGTGGTGGACATTTTTCTGGTGAAATTGGACTTATTTGTTCACACATATCAGCTATTTTATTAGTATTTGTTACAACAACTTCATATGCTTTTTCTTTTCCTAAATAGCTAAATTCTTCTAGCATTTCTTCTGTTGTTCTTAAATATAATGGTGCTTGATTATCTGCATCTTCATATTTTAGTCCTGCTTCTAAGATTCTTCTATATATCTCGTCTTGTGGATCCATAAAATGTACATCACCTGTTGCAACAACTAATTTATTTAATTTTTCTCCTAGCTCTACTATTTTTCGATTTATATCTTTTAGTTTTTCTTCATTTTCCACTATACCATTTCTTACTAAAAATTGATTATTACCAATTGGTTGGATTTCTAAATAGTCATACTCTTGTGCAATTTCTTCAATTTCTTCATCTGTTTTCCCTTGTTCTATTGCTTGATATAGTTCTCCTGCTTCACAAGCACTTCCTATAATTAAGCCTTCTGAATATTTTTTTAGTAGGCTTTTTAAAATACGAGGTTTTCTATAAAAATAGTGTAAGTGTGATAAAGATACTAATTTATATAAATTTCGTAATCCTACATAATTTTGCGCTAATATAATCGCATGATATATTTTTAATTTTTTATATTCTTCTTTTTTTGCTTCTTCGTCTGCTGCAACTTTATCAATATCATCAACGGTTTTTGCGCCTCTTTTTTCTAGCATTTCTAGCATAACTTTAAATACTTTTACTGTTGTATCTACATCATCTAATGCTCTATGTGCTACTTCTACTTTTATTCCTAAATTTTCTGCAATTTTTCCTAGTTTATATTTTTTGTATTCTGGGAATAAGTCTTTTGCTAAACTTAAAGTATCAATATATGTATAATCAAATTTATATCCTAAAGTTTTAGCATTTTGTTTTAAAAATCCCACATCAAAATTTGCATTATGTGCAACAATTATGCTATCTCCTAAAAATTCTAATAGTTTAGGAAATACTTTATCTATCGTTTCACTATCAATTACCATATCATCTGTAATATTAGTAACCGCTGTTACTCTTTCTGGAATATGTCTTTCTGGATTAACAAAACAACTAAATTCGTCAATTACTTCCCCTGCTTTATATTTCATCACTCCTATTTCTGTGATTTTATCATTTACAGCAGAGAATCCTGTTGTCTCTAAATCTAATACACAATATGTTGTGTCTAATTTTTGTGATTTTCCATTATATACAGATTTTGTATTATCTGGTGCTAAATATGCTTCTACTCCATAAATAACTTTCATATTAGGGTTATCAACACCTAGTAATTTATGTGCTTCTGGAAAAGCTTGAACAACTCCATGATCTGTTATTGCTATAGATTTCATCCCCCAGTCCATAGCTCTTTTTATTAAATCTGTTGCTGATGTCAAACCATCCATTTGACTCATTTGTGTATGCATATGTAATTCTACTCTTTTTACTTCACTATTGTCTTGTCTTGTATTCTTTTTTAATCCTTCTGTTTCTATTATAGTATTTGCCATAATGGTTAATTCATTAGAAAAACTGTCCATTTGGGCCATTCCTGCTAATTGTATTCCTTTTGCCTTTTGTAATTTACTTACTACTTTTTCACTTTGTTCTTTTTGTACAAACGCTTTACAAGTCATTGTACTTGTTCCATCATAAATATCAATACTTAATAAGGTTTTGCCACCTTTTAAATCTTTTTTCTCCTCAATTCCAATAATTTCTCCTTTGATACTTACCTTTCCATCATCTACTCCCAAATCTGCAATTTTTACTATTCGTTCATTAATGTTTAAGGTATTTCCATATATAAGAGGAGAATCTTCTATTTCTGTTGGTAGTTTTGGCACCTCAGTATCTGTTCCTATAATTGTATTCGCAATAATTGCTACATCTCCTATATATGTGTCTAAGCTTGCTTTTCCTATTAGTTTTATCGCTTTTGCTTGTTTAATTCTTTTTGCAATTTCAGTTCCTTCTTCTATGTCCTTGGTAAATGATTTACATGCTATTGTTCCTGTTCCATCATAAAGTTCATATGTAATCATCCCTTTGCCTGATTTTGTTTCTCTTGCTTCACAAGTTAAAATTCGTCCTTCCAATGTTACCCTACCATCATTTGCTGTTAAATCTTTTATTTTGATTCTTTTCTCTTTTGCTTTTGATGGTTTTCCCATAATATATTCTTGATTTATTTCTTGAGCATTAGGTTCTTCTAATTCTGGCATTTTATAGTCTGGATCATAAAATTCTGGGACATTTTCTGTTTCTAATACTGGATTTGAAACTGATTCTTCTTCATATTGATTTACTGTTTTTTGTAATTCTTGCTCTTCTATTTCTTTTATATGTTCTTCATATTTTTGAAGATCCTCTTCATTTATTTTTTCTTCTATATTAATGTTATATTGTTTTCCTAATAAATTCTTTATAATTTTTTGTAATCTTTTATCTGTCTTTTTTAATTTTAAAAATTCTGCACCTTTTATATGCATTTGTATGTTTATTTGTTCATCACTTACATCAATTGTGCTTTTAAGTAATAGCATTGGTTTCGCTAATGGATATTTATGAGCCATATAGCAAATAATATTTTCCCATTCTTCTTGAACTGTTTTTATATTAACATTTTCATCATATGATATTCCGTATCTCTACATTTTCAAATTGAAAACGTTCTCTTAGATATTTTTCAAAATACCATAAATCTTTTATTTCTATATATTTTTCTGAATAAATGCATAATTCTAAAACATTAGATTTTTTTATCAAGTTTAGTCCCTGTACTATTGCATCTAATATATTCGAATTTGTTTTATAATCTGGAAATATTTCTTTTATTTTCTTTGTTTGTGTCTGCTCCATAATAATTACTCCTTTTACTTTTTCTATTCTAGCATATTTTAAAAAAAGAAAAAAGCGAACACTTGAAAATTTTTTAATAAAAATTAATACTTGCAGAAAGCATTTTTCATTTTCTATTCCGCTAATTTACCTATTTTATTTTTGCCTTCTTTAAATGTGCAAAATATTTATTTAAAAATGTAAAAAATACTAGACAAAGTTTTAATATTTATGATATGATAATAGAAAATCAAAGGATAAAATTCTAGGAGGTTATTATAATGTTAAATAAAAGTTTTAAAATTTTAACAATATTTGCCATTTTATTAATGTTTCTTTCTATATTGACATCTGTTTTTGCTGTAACAAGTGATTCTGATGTTACTGAAAATACAACTGGAAATTCAGTATTATCAAATGAAGATACTGATGAAGTTACAGATAATGAAAATGAGATTTCACAAGATGCAGATGTAGATGAAGAAGAAGCAGAAGATACAAATACTTTTTCAAATACTAATTCAGCAAAAAATACTACTTCTAGTACAAAAAAAGAAAATTCTACTTCATATGACAATTATACTGGTGTTCCTGATAGTTCTGCAACAGTTTCAGCATATACTCCAGAAAGTGGTTTAGGTTTAGCAAATATTTTAAATATTTTATTAGTTGTAGTTGGTGTTTTATTAGTTTTACTTGCTATTGCAATTTTAATCAAATTAAATAAATAGTTAATTTAGTCCAAAAATTCCATTTTTTGGACTTTTTTCTTTTTATTACCTAATTCCTCATTATTTTAATGTATATTTTTTTTCAATTTTTCAATACTAATAATATACATTAAAAAAAGGAGGATAATTTTATGTACAGAAAATTATTTGCTATCATTACTATTCTTAGTATTACAATGTTTTCTTTTTCTGTTGTTTTAGCTGCAGATGATAATGGTGGTATGTTACAAGATGCTGCAAATGATGTAAGAAATGTTGTTGGTGGTGCTGAAAATGCAGTTGAAGATGGTGCAAAAGATATTGCAAATACTTCACGAAATGCAACTGGTGATATGGAAAATACTATGAATTCAGATTCTAATAGAAATATGAATAATGACAATGGTAATGCAAATTCATACACAGCTACAAGAACAGATGCAAATGGAAGTGCAACATTTATGGGGATGAATTCTACTGCTTGGACTTGGCTTATTATTGGTATTGCTGGAATTGCTATAGTAGCATTAGTTTGGTATTATGGAACACAAGTAAATAATTCAAACGACAACAGAGAATAATGATTATA
>CANRML010000098.1 GCA_947631725.1 uncultured Clostridia bacterium | reverse complement strand
AAAATAGGAAGATGTAAAGCAACAGACAATGTGAAAATTGCTTTGTATTCTATACATCGTTTTGAAGAACCATGTATTAGCGGAAAAAATGGCTCAGGAACTGTATTTTTTTCAAACTGCAATTTACAATGTCAATTTTGTCAAAATTATGAAATTAGTCAGTTGGGAAGAGGAAAAGAAATTTCAATTCAAGAATTAGCCAATATTTTTTTAGAGCAACAAAAAAGAAAAGCACAAAATATAAATCTAGTAACACCAACCAGTTATGTAGTACAAATTATTGAAGCACTAAAAATAGCAAAACAAAAGGGATTAAAAATACCAATTGTATATAATACAAATGGATATGAAACAGTAGATACAATTAAATTACTAAATGGATACATAGATATATATTTACCAGACTTAAAATATTCAGATAATAAACTTGCAAAAGAATTTTCTAATATAAATAACTATTTTGAAATAGCTACAAATGCAATAAAAGAAATGTATAACCAAGTAGGAGCACCGATTTTTGATGAACAAGGGAACATGAAGAAAGGAGTTATAATAAGGCACTTAGCATTACCAAATCATATAGAAAATACAAAAGAAGTCTTAAAATGGATTTCTTCTAATTTGCCAAAAGAAATATATGTTAGTGTAATGGCACAATATTTTCCAACATATAAAGCAAAAGAAAATCCAAAATTAAACAGAAAACTAACTAAAGAAGAGTGGCAAGAAGTATTAGATTACATTGAAGAAGTTGGAATAGAAAATGGATATGTACAAGAACTTGGTGAACATGAAGAAGAATTTGTACCAAAATGGAAATATTGAAAAAAATGTAGAAATTTATTTATATATATGATATACTTTTCACAGAAATTGAATAAGGAGGAAATAATTATGACAGAAGCAGATAAACAATTTATTGAAACCTGTAAGGAAATTATAAAAAATGGATATTCTTCTGAAGGGACACATGTACGTACAAGATGGCAAGATGGAGCAGAAGCAAATTATTATTCAATTATAGGGGTGCAAAATAAATATGATGTTGGAAAAGAATTTCCAATGATTACACTAAGAAATAACACAAATACAATAAAAAATGCGATAGATGAAATTCTATGGATATGGCAAAAAAAATCAAATAAAATAAGTGACTTGAATTCTCATATATGGGATCAATGGGCAGGAGAAGATGGAACAATTGGAAAAGCTTATGGTTACCAATTAGGAAAAAAATATCAATTTAAAACAAAAGACGGAATAAAAGAAATGGACCAAGTAGATTACCTACTATACTTATTAAAAAATGACCCATCAAGTAGACGTATGTTAACAAACCTATTTAATCATGAAGAATTAAAAGATATGAATTTAGAGCCTTGTGCATTTGGTACACAGTGGTTAGTAAAAGGTGGAAAATTGCATCTTATCTTAAACCAACGTTCTCAAGATATGTTAGCAGCAAATGGATGGAACGTTATGCAATATTCAGCTTTATTATGTATGTTTGCACAAGTTGCAGGATTAGAGGTTGGAACTCTAACACATAATATTGGTGATTGCCATATTTATGATAGACATATCCCATTAGTTGAAAAACTTTTAGAAGCAAAATGTGTAGATGTTCATCCAAAACTAATTATAAAGAATCCAACAAAAGATTTTTATCAATTTAAAGTAGAAGATTTTGAGTTGCAAGGATATGACTATAATAAAGAAGTAAAAATTGGAAGAATACCAGTAGCAATATAAAGGAGAAAAAATATGTTAAGTATCATAGTTGCTAAAGCAAAAAATGATATTATAGGTAAAGACAATAACTTAATTTGGCATTTACCAGAAGACTTAAAAAGATTTAAAGAATTAACAACAGGACATACAATCATAATGGGAAGAAAAACTTTTGAATCTTTAGGCAGAATATTACCAAACAGAAAACATGTTATATTAACCCAAAACCCAAATTACAAAGTAGAAGAAGAAAATGTAGAAATAGTGCATTTTGTATCAGAACTAAAAAAATATATTGAAAGTGATGAAGAAAACTTTGTAATAGGTGGAGGAAAAATATATAGTTTGTTAATGCCATATACTAAAAAAATGTATATTACAGAAATAGATAAAGAATTTGAAGGAGACACAAAATTTCCTGAATTTGATATTACAGATTGGGAGGAAATGGAAAGAATAAAAAAAGCACAAGAGAATATAAAATATGATTTTGTTACATATCAAAGGAGGTAACAATGAAAACAGAAAAAAGAAAAGATTATTTAGCTTGGGACGAATATTTTATGGCAATTGCAAAATTATCTGCAATGAGAAGTAAAGACCCCTCTACACAGGTAGGAGCATGTATAGTTAGTAATGATAACAGAATTTTATCTATTGGATATAACGGGGCTCCAAATGGATTTGATGATGATAAATTTCCTTGGGCAAGAGAAGGACAAAACTTAGAAACAAAATATCCTTATGTATGTCATGCAGAAATGAATGCAATTTTAAATTATAGGGGAAGTAAAAAAGATTTAGAGGATGCAAAAATATATGTAGATTTGTTCCCCTGTAATGAATGTGCTAAAATTATTATACAGTCAGGAATAAAGAAAATTATCTATTTATCAGATAAATATGCAAATACTGATGGAACAATAGCTTCCAAAAAGTTATTTGACGAGTGTGGAGTAAAATATGAAAAAATAAAAAAAGAAAAACAAAGAGAAATACATATTGATTTAGGAGATTAAACTTTGACCCGTGTCCATAAGGATACGGGTTAAAAACTAGAAAGGGATGTAAGATGGAATATCTAAAAAAATTAGAGTATGATAAAATAAAAGAACAACTTTCAACATACTGCCATACAGAATTATCAAAAGAACTGGCACTAAATTTGCGGACCAAGTACAGATGAAAAAGAAGTAAAAACGTTAATATCAGAAACTACAGAAGCGGTTAATTTAATATATAGATGTAGTTTGCCACCTGAGATTGAATTTGAAAATGATAATTATGGAATAAAAATGCTAGAAACATATGGTATGTTATCTATTAAATCAATTCTTAATTTTACCAAAATTCTAGAAATATCTCATAAATTAAAAGAATATTTTGACAAAGATTTTATAGACAAACAAGAATATCAAATTTTAACACCAAAATTTTCTAGTTTATACACAAATTTAAGCATAATAGAGAAAGTTAAAAAAAGTATTTTAGATGAAAATATTATTGCAGATGATGCTTCTAAAAATTTATTAAATATTAGAAAAAGACAAAAAAATATAGAACAAGAGATTAAACAAAAATTAACAAATATAATTCATTTTTCAAGTAAGTATATACAAGAAAATTTAATAACTATTCGTAATGACAGATATGTAATTCCAGTAAAAGAAGAATATCGTACGCAAGTAAAAGGATTTATACATGATATTTCTAGTTCAGGTTCAACAGTTTTTATAGAACCAATAGCAGTTTTTGAGTTAAATAATGAAATATCAAATTTAAAGATTGAAGAAACAATTGAAATTGAAAATATTATTAAAGAACTTTCAAAAATATTTTATCCATATGTAGAAGAAATAAAAACAAACATACAAAATCTAGCAAGACTTGATTTTATTTTTGCAAAAGCCATATATGCAAAAAAGATACGGAGCAAATGAACCACAAATAAATTCAAAAAAAGAAATAGTATTAGAAGAAGCAAGACATCCGCTAATTGACGAAAACAAAGTAATACCAATTAGTGTTACATTAGGCAAAAATTATAAAACCCTTGTTATAACAGGACCAAACGCAGGAGGAAAAACAGTAACATTAAAAACAATTGGACTGCTTTCAATTATGGCTTGTAGTGGTTTACACATACCAGCTAAAAAAACATCATCAATTTATGTATTTGATAAAATTTTTGCAGATATTGGAGATGAACAAAGTATTGCAGATTCACTTAGTACATTTTCTGCACATATAACAAATATTGTAAATATAATAAAAAATGCTAATGAAAATTCCCTTGTCTTATTAGATGAATTAGGCTCAGGTACTGACCCAATAGAAGGGCAAGCATTGGCTATTAGTATTTTAGAATATTTGCATAATAAAAATATCTTGACAATAGCAACAACACATTATCAAGAACTGAAAAAATATGCTTTAATTACAAAAGAATTTGAAAATGCTTCTGTTGAATTTGATATTGAGACATTAACACCAACATATAGGTTACTAATAGGAGTACCAGGAAAAAGCAATGCATTTGAAATCAGTAAAAAATTAGGATTAAATAAAAGTATTATTGAAAATTCTAAAAATAGAATAAATAAGCAAGACACTGATTTTGAAGAACTAATAAAACAAATTTATGATGATAAAACACAAATAGAAAAAGAAAAAACGGAAATCTCAAAAAAATTAGATGACATTAATAAATTGAAAAATGAATTAGAGACAAGACAAAAAAATGAAACAAATCA
>CANRML010000097.1 GCA_947631725.1 uncultured Clostridia bacterium | reverse complement strand
TGGAAGATGGGACTCGAACCCACGGTCTCCAGTGCCACAAACTGGCGCGTTAACCAACTACGCTACATCCACCATGGCCACGTGCTGATTGATTGGCACTTTACTATTGTACTATATTTTAACTAGATTTGTCAACTGATTTTTGGAAATTTTCATAATTTGCTTTTCTTTTTATAAAATGCTATACTATGAAATAACAATTAAGAAAGGAGAAACTTGTATAATATTGTTATTATACGTAAATATAAAATGAATATTCAAAAAATAAAACAAGCACGGAACAAATCTAATAGGAAAGCAAATACAGTACCAAGAAGAAATAACATCAACACATTTAGTAGCAAAAGAAATAGCAAATAACAAAAACAACAATGGAAAAATAATATTGGCAGAAATTCAAACACAAGGAATAGGAACAAAAGGCAGAAACTGGTATACAGGAAAATACAATAATATTGCAATGAGCATTATATTACACCCAACTGTTACAATAAAAGAATTAGATGGATTAACTAAAGACATAGCAATTAGTATGCAACAAACAATAAAAAAACTATATGGATATGATCTAACAATAAAAGAACCTAATGATTTGTTATTAAATGGGAAAAAAATATGTGGAATTTTAACTGAAATTAATACAATATCAGGAAATATCAATTATTTAATTATTAGCTTAGGCTTTAATGTAAATGAAAATATATTTTCAGAAGAAACAAAAAATCTTGCAACATCATTAAAAAAAGAATATGGAAAAGAATTTGAAAGAGAGAAAATTATAAAAGAATTTATTGAAATATTAGAGAATAATATTATTAGAAAAATAGGACTAGAATAGTTCTATTTTTTTTGTAATCACATAAAATGAAGTAATAAATAAGCATTGGAAAGGAAGAAAATTAAGATGGAAAGTAAATCAATAAAACAAATTTTTATAGGGGTAGGAATAGCATTATTATTTAGTTTTATATTTTTACTAATTTATGCTACTATACTTTCTTTTACAAATGTATCAGAAAGTACAATAGCAACAGTAGTTATAACTATAACAGGAATAAGCATTTTAGTGGGAAGTATAATTTGCAACCGAAAAATCAGTAAAAATGGAATTATAAATGGAGGCTTAGTAGGACTTATATATATTTTAATTATTTACTTTATATCAAGTTTATTAAATGGAAATTTTGCTATTAATTTACAATCAGTTATAATGATAGCTACTGCAATAATATGCGGTATAATTGGTGGAATTATAGGAGTTAATAGAAAGTAAGGGAGTAAGTATTACTCCTTTAAAAATAAAGAAAAGTCGAAATTTGTCGTATTTTGCGATGAATTTAGTGTTAAAAAGTATTGACAAACAAGTATTAGCAAGCTATAATAAATTCAACATTTTCAAATTTTTTTATAATTCAAATATTTTTTATCAAAAAAGGATAAGTTCATATCCTAAAAATCCAAAAAAACAAAATTTAATAAGAAATGGAGGAATTCTATGAGTAAAAAGAAAAAAGCGATAGTGATAGTAGCTATTTTATTGGCTATACTTATATCCTTTTTAGGAGGACAAACATTTTCAAAATATATTACAGAAGTTGTAGGAAATGTAAATACAAAAATAGCAAATTGGAACTTTGTAGTAAATGGACAAACTTCAGAAACTCAAACTATAAATTTGGAATCTACAATAAATAATAGAACAGTAAAGGATAAAAAAGTAGCACCAGGTACAAAAGGTACAATACTAATAACGATAGATGGAACAGGTTCTGACGTTGGAATTAAATATGATGTAATGGTAGATAATGAAACAACAAAACCTAATAATTTGCGTTTTAAGTATAAAGGACAAAATTATAATAGCATATCAGATATCACAAGAATAATAACAGGTGTTATTAATGCTAATGATGAAGATAAAGTAAAAACATATGAAATTGGATGGGAATGGCTTTATGAAATCGGTGGTTCTGTAGATGAGATAGCAAAACATGATAGAGAAGATATGGAAGCATTAGAAAGAGGCGCTTATACCTTTGACCTTACTGTAATAGGAAGCCAAATCGTACCAAAAGAAAATGAAGCAATTTAAAAAAATAAATAGAGAAAAAGTCTTTTTTGTTCTTATAATTTTTATATCAATTATAATTATATCTTTTAAATTTTTTATCAAGGATATCCAACCCTTTGGATTAACAATTTTGCAAGTATCATCTAATAGTATGATACCAACATTTCGAAAGGGAGATTTCATTATAATAAAAAAGCAAACAGAATATGCAGTAGGAGATATTATTACATACGAAATAACAGAAGAAAACAAAAAATATTATGTAACACATAGAATTATAGAAAAAAACGAAAATGAATATATAACGAAAGGAGATGCAAATAATAGAGAAGATGGAAAAACAGTGAAAAATGAAGAAATAAAAGGAAAGGTACTGTTTTTCAAATAATTGATTTAAGTAACTTCTCTAGATTCATGAAAAAGGATAAAAAAGAACATTTAAAACAAATGACATACATATTTATTTTAAGTATGGTATTTATATTATTTCTTACAGGTTATAGTATAGGAAAAAGTATTAGTCAAACAACAATTAAAGCAAAAGGCAACTTAGCTAAACCAATTATAGAGGTTATATCTAATTCAAATTTAAAAATTACTGATAGTGAAAATGAGGGAAAATGCAATTTTGCAGTCAGAAATTATGACGAGAAAGGTAAAATAACAGAAATAAATTTACAATATACTGTTGAAATCAAAGATAAGATAGATGAAAAACTAAAAGATACTGTAACCTACGAATTGTATAAAAATGGAGAAAAGATTGAATTACAAAATCAAACAACACCAGTAATAAAATTGGAAAACAAACAACAACAAGAAGATAAATATATTTTAAAAGTAAAATATGACAAAACGAAAAGTACAGAAATGAGAGATATTTTAGATACAATACAAATTCAAGTTCATTCTGAACAAGAAGCTAATAAATAGGAGGCAGTAATGATAAAAAATGTAAAAAGTATAAAGAAATATAGAATAATTAGTGTAGTTTTTATAATTACTGTTTTAGTACTTTTAATATATAAAACATCAGCATTTCACAAATTATATGATGATATATTGTTTTTTAAATTTATTGATATAGAAGAAAATACAAAGCAAAAAGAAATAAATAAAGAAAATGGAACGATTGAATACATATTTGATGTGAGTTATAAAAAAACAAATGAAAAAAATATTTCCTTATTAGATACTTTAAAAAAAGAAACATTAATTGAAAATATGTTAGCACCTGGAATAGAAGGAGAATTTAATATAATATTAATGACAAATTTAGATACAAAATATCAAATAAAATTTAATAGCAAAAATGTAAAACCACAAAACTTAAAATTTAAAAATTTAGAAACAAAAGAAATAGTGAATAATATACAAGACCTGGATTTAGAGGGAACTCTAGAAAGGAATACAACAAAAATAATCCCTATTAAGTGGAGTTGGAATTATGAAAACACAAAAGAGGGAGACCTTCAAGATACTATAGATGGCAAGAATATTAAAAATTATGAATTTAGTATAAATGCAACAGGAGAAAAATGGAGGTGAAGAAAATAAAAAAGAAATTTTTATTTATTATTATATTCTTTCTTTGCATTTCTAGTGGTATAATATCATACAGCAAATATGTATTTGATACAACTATTAATATTGCAGAATTGAACTTAGACAGACAAAAGCCAGTAATAAATTCAGAAGAAATACAGATAGCAAATAAAAAAGAGACTCAAGATATAATAGCTTTTGTAGAAGTTCAGGAAAAGAATCTCGATGATAATAAATTAGATGAAACTAAAATAGAAATATATGTAGATAGCAAAAAAGCGAGTTTACCAATAAATATAGAAAAACTTGAAGAAAATAACAAGAAAGGAGAGAGTGAGTTTAAAATTCAAATAACTGATGCTCCAAAAGATAAAAAAATACAATTAAAAATAAAAGAAGGAGCATTTACAGATAAAGCAGGCTGGAAAAATGAAGAATATATGCAGACATTAAGTAGTATAGAAAATTCGTGATATTGTAGACATTGAATAAAAAATGTGATATGATATATTTGTTAATATATCATATCACAAACATATTGGGGTATCGCCAAGTGGTAAGGCATCGGACTCTGACTCTTGTCGTTATACCTCGAATAATAAATTTTGTAATACTTGAAATATAAGGTTTTGATGTTCTATAATAATTAAAAAATCGTAGAACATCTAACCAAATATCTAACCAATTAAATATCTATAAAAATATTGGGGTGTAGCCAAGCGGTAAGGCAGATGGCTCTGACCCATCGATGCGTAAGTTCGAATCTTACCACCCCAACCAGTATCTTAGTCTGTAAATGTAAGTACATTAGATAGTACATTTGCAGATTTATTTTTTGTATCTTTTTCTAAATGGGCATAAATATTAGCAGTAGTAGAATAAGTAGAATGACC
>CANRML010000096.1 GCA_947631725.1 uncultured Clostridia bacterium | reverse complement strand
ACACCATCACCATTACAGCTTTCACATCTACCTCCAGGTACATTAAAGCTAAATCTGCCTTTTTGATATCCACGGAGTTTTGCTTCATTTGTTGTAGCAAATAGGTCTCTTATAAGGTCAAATACTCCTGTGTAAGTCGCTGGATTAGAACGTGGCGTTCTTCCAATTGGAGATTGATCAATATTTATAATTTTATCTATATTTTCTAGTCCTTTTACTGCCTTACACTTTCCTGGTTTTTCATTTGAACCGTTTAATTCTTTTGCTACTGTTTTATACAATACTTCATTTATTAAAGTTGATTTTCCTGAGCCTGAAACTCCAGTAATACATGTAAATAAGCCTAATGGAAATTTGACACTCATATGTTTTAAATTGTTTTCTGTTGCATCTTGTACTTCTATTACTTTTCCCTTTGTCATTTTCCTTCTTTTTTTAGGTACTGGTATTTGCTTTCTTCCACTTAAATATTGGCCAGTAATAGATGTTTCTACATTTTTTATTTCTTCTGCTGTTCCTTGTGCCATAACTTGTCCTCCATGTGCTCCTGCACCTGGTCCGATATCTATAATTTGGTCTGCAGCATACATAGTATCTTCATCATGTTCAACAACAAGTAATGTATTTCCTAAATCTCTTAGTTTTTTTAATGTTGCTAATAACTTATCATTATCTCTTTGATGTAAACCTATACTTGGTTCATCCAAAATATATAGCACTCCTGTTAACCCTGAACCAATTTGAGTTGCTAGTCTTATTCTTTGTGCTTCTCCACCTGATAAAGTTCCTGCACTTCTAGATAATGTTAGATATTCTAATCCTACATCAATTAAAAATTGTAATCTCTTATCAATTTCCTTTAATATCATTTCTGCAATCATCTTTTGAGTTGGATTTAATTCTAGATTGTTTAAAAATTCTTTTAATTTTTTTATCGACATGTCTGTCATTTCATTTATGTTTTTATCACCTATTTTGATAGAAAGAATTTCTGGTTTTAATCTTGCTCCTTTACATGCCATGCATTCAGATTCACTCATATACATTTCATAAAATTCTCTCATCCCTTGTGATTTTGTTTCACTATGACGTCTGTCTAGTGTTGGAAGTACTCCTTCAAAAGGAGCTGTAAATTTTCTTGTTCCAATTGAAGATTCATATTCAAAATCAATTTTCTCATCACCTGTACCATATAGGATTTTCTCTAAAAACCATCTTGGAAGCTTTTTGATTGGAACTGAAATATCAACACCATAATGTTTTCCAATGCTTTCAAAATACATCTTGGCCATTGTGTCAGCCCTTTTCATAACACTTGATCCAAATGCTTTAACACCATCATATAGTGTTTTATTTTTGTCTGGTATTATTAAGTCTTCATCCATTTTCATTAAGTAACCTATTCCCATACATTCTGGACAAGCTCCATATGGATTATTAAATGAAAACATTCTTGGAGATAATTCAGGAAAACTAAATCCACATTGTGGACAAGCATAATTTGTGCTATATAGAACTGGCTTTTTTCCAATTATATCAATTAAAACTAGATTTTCTGCATGTTTTAAAGCAGTTTCTATAGATTCTGCTAATCTGCTTCTTATATCTTCTTTTATAACAAGTCTATCAACTATAAGTTCAATCTCATGTTTTTTCTTTCTAGCTAATGTTATATCATCTGTTAATTCATAAACTTGTCCATCTATTCTAACTCTTACAAATCCTTCTTTTTGATATCCCTCTAGTTGTTTAGTAAATTCTCCTTTTTTACTACGAATTACAGGTGCTAATACTTGTATTTTTGTTTCTTCATCTAGTGTCATTACATTGTCAACAATTTGGTCAATACTTTGCTTTTCTATTTTTATACCACAATTTGGACAATATGGTGTTCCTATTCTTGCATATAGTAATCTTATATAGTCATAAATTTCTGTAACAGTTCCAACAGTAGAGCGTGGATTTTTAGATGTTGTTTTTTGGTCAATTGATATTGCTGGTGATAATCCTTCAATTGATTCTACAGCTGGTTTTTCCATAATACCTAAGAATTGTCTAGCATATGATGATAAACTTTCAACATATCTTCTTTGTCCTTCAGCATACAAAGTATCAAATGCTAGTGAAGATTTTCCTGAGCCTGAAAGGCCTGTAATTACTACAAGTTTGTCTCTTGGTATTTCTATATTTATATTTTTTAAGTTGTGCTCTTTAGCACCTTTTATTATAATCTTATCATTCATCTTTTTCACCTAATCTAATAATTTTTCTAACTCTCTAATTTTATCTCTAATTTCTGCAGCTTTTTCAAATTCCATTTCTGTAGCATATTTTAACATTTCATCTGTTAATTTTGCAATTACATCTTTAATATCTTCTTTATTTTCTAATTTGTATTCTACACCTATATCTTCTTGCTTAATAGCACTAATAGAATCTCTTACTGTTTTTTGGATTGTTTTTGGTGTAATATTGTGTTCTTTATTATATTCTTCCTGAATTTTTCTTCTACGATTTGTTTCTGAAATTGCTTTTTCCATGCTTTCTGTTAGTTCATCCGCATACATAATAACAGTTCCATCTGTATTTCTTGCTGCTCTTCCTATTGTTTGAATTAAAGACCTTTCTGAACGCAAAAATCCTTCTTTATCTGCATCTAATATAGCAACAAGAGATACTTCTGGAATATCTAAACCTTCTCTCAAAAGATTTATTCCAACAAGTACATCAAATTCTCCTAGACGAAGGTTTCTAATTATTTCCATCCTTTCTAAAGCCTTTGTTTCAGAGTGCATGTAATTAACTCTAATATCTAAACTTTTCAAATATTCTGTTAAATCTTCTGCCATCTTTTTTGTTAATGTTGTAACTAATACTCTTTCATTTTTTTCAACTCTTAATCGAATTTGTTCAATTAGATTGTCTATTTGATTGCTAACAGGTCTTACTTCTATTTTCGGATCTAATAATCCTGTTGGTCTAATTATTTGTTCTACAATGTTTTCTTTGCTGTGTTCTTTTTCATATTCTGCTGGTGTTGCACTAACAAATATTGCCTGATTTATTCTTTTTTCAAATTCTTCAAATTTTAATGGTCTATTATCATATGCAGATGGTAGACGAAATCCATAGTTTACTAATGAGTCTTTTCTAGATTTATCTCCGTTATACATTGCTCTTACTTGTGGTAATGTTGCATGAGATTCATCTACTAATAGCAAGAAGTCTTTTGGAAAGTAGTCAAATAAAGTATATGGTGGAGAGCCTTCTTTTCTACCACTTATATGTCTTGAATAGTTCTCTATTCCCTGGCAAAATCCAGTTTCCTTCATCATTTCTATGTCAAAATTTGTTCTTTCTTCTATCCTTTGAGCTTCTAATAGTTTTCCTTTATCTTTGAAATATTTTATTCTTTGTTCTAATTCTTTTTCAATATTTACAATTGCTCTTTCCATTTTTTCTTTATTTGTAACATATTGTGAAGCAGGTGGTATCAATATGTGATTTCTAATTCCAATTGATTTTCCTGTTAAAGGATTTATTTCTGAAATTTTTTCTATCTCATTTCCCCAAAATTCAACTCTAACAGCGCTTTCACTTTGTGACGATGGATATATTTCTACAATGTCACCTTTTGCTCTAAATGTTCCTCTTTTAAAATCAATTTCATTTCTACTATATTGCATTGTTATTAGTCTTTTTAATACTTCATCCCTTGTTTTTTTCATTCCACTACGTAAAGATAATGTCATTTCTTGATAGTCCTCTGGATCTCCTAATCCATATATACAAGATACTGATGCAACTATTATTACATCTCTTGTCTCGAATAAAGATAATGTTGCTGAGTGTCTTAATTTGTCAATTTCGTCATTTATAGAGGCGTCTTTTTCTATATATGTGTCTGAACTTGGAATATAGCTTTCTGGTTGGTAATAGTCATAATAGCTAACAAAGTATTCCACATTATTCTTTGGGAAGAACTCTTTGAACTCACTATATAATTGTCCTGCTAGTGTCTTATTATGTGCTAAAACAAGAGTTGGTTTTTGTACTTTTTGAATAATATTTGCCATAGTGAATGTTTTTCCGTGAGCCTGTAACTCCAAGTAACGTCTGGAATTTCTTACCCTCTTTTATTCCATTACTTAAATATTCTATTGCTTGTGGCTGGTCGCCAGTTGGTTTATAATTTGATACTAATTTGAACATTTTTCCTCCCTTTGTGACCGATAAAAACGACAACTATTAACCAAAAATTTGTGTAATTTGTTTGCTTTTTTTCTTATTTTAGTAAACATAAATAGCAATTACACGAATTCGGTCACAAACTTTTTATATCTGTTTCTCAATTATTTTATAATTTTCCAATATCCTGCTTTATCTGTTCCTATTCTTTGTAATATTTCTTTTTCTTTTAAAATATTTACATTTCTTTCTATTGTTCTTACGGTAGTTTTTAATTTAGATGCTATTTCTTTTTGAGTTATACTTTGATTTTCTTCTATCAACTCTAAAATTTTTCTCTGTGTTGAATTTACACCGACATTTACACC
>CANRML010000095.1 GCA_947631725.1 uncultured Clostridia bacterium | reverse complement strand
GCTAAAAAAGCAGACAATTCAGAAAAACAAATTGCAAATCTACTTAACTTTAGAAAACGTCAAGCATATGCATAAAAATACAATGGGACCGATTTTTAATGGGCATTTGTCCCATTGATAATCGGTTTTTTTGAATAAAATTTAGATAGGTTCGCAAATTCTACAAATTTAGCAAAAAAATAGTGTATAATAAGAGAGGAGAAGATGATGGAAGAATTCAAATCTGGTTTTGTAACAATTATAGGAAGAACTAATGTAGGAAAATCTACACTACTTAATTTATTAGTAGGGGAAAAAGTTGCAGCAATTGCAAATAAGGTACAAACCACAAGAACTGCAATAAAAGGAATTGTAAACAGAGAAACTTCACAAATAATTTTTACAGATACACCAGGAATTCATAAACCAAAACATAAATTAAATGAAACCATGGTAGAAACATCATTTGCTAGTCTAAAAGATGCAGATATTATTTTATTTTTAATTGAAGCGACAAGTAAAGACATAGGAAAAGGAGACCAAAAGATTATTGAAAAACTAAAAGAAGCAAATAGGAAAACCATATTAATAATTAATAAAATAGATTTAGTAAAAAAAGAAGAATTACTAGAATTGATAGAAAAATACAGACAGGAATATTCTTTTGAAGCAGTAATACCAATTTCAGCATTACAAACAAAATATAAAGAAATAATTTTAGAAGAAATAGAAAAGCACTTAAAGGTGGGACCTGCATATTATGATATAGAAGAATATACAGACCAAACATTAAGACAACTAGCAGAAGAAACAATCAGAGAAAAAGCATTAAATGTACTACAAGACGAGGTGCCACATGGAATATATATTGAAGTACAAAAGATGCAATTACGAAAAAATAAACAAAATGAAGATATTTACGATATAGAAGCAACAATATATTGTATAAGAGAATCACACAAAGGCATTATAATAGGAAAAAATGGCGAAATGTTAAAAAGAATAGGAAGATTAGCTAGAATAGAAATGGAAAAAAACTTTGGCTTAAAAGTGAATTTAAAAACTTGGGTAAAAGTTAAAGAAAATTGGATAGACAATCCAAGTATTGTTGATAAATTCAAATTAAAATAGAATAAAAAGTTCAAAACTGCACAAGATAAAAAGGGAGATGATAAGCATGATAAAGAAAATTGCATGGGAAGCATTTAAACATACAGGTGATATAAATACCTTTTTAGAATTGAAGCAAATTGAAGGAATAGAAAAAGATATAGATAATGGAACAAATATAGAGGAAATACAAAAAATACAAAAAATAACAAATGTAAATTTGGAGGATATATGGCAATAACAAAAATAAATGGAATTGTATTGTCTGAAAACAATATGGGAGACTATGATAAGATGCTAACAATGTTAACACCAAATTTTGGAAAAATATCTTGTAGTGCAAAAGGCGCTAGAAAACCAAATAGTAGTCTCCTTGCGGGAACGCAAATGTTTTGCTTTGGAGAATACCTAATGTATAAAGGGACAAGTACATATCATATAAATTCATGCGAAACTATAGAGATGTTTTATAAAATTAGAACAGATTTAGAAAAACTAAAATATGCAATACATATTGATAAGATAATATTAGATGTAACAGAAGAAAATGAAAACTGTTACAATATTTTACAACTACTTTTAAATACATTATATACAATATCAGAAACAGAAAAAAATCTAGACTTAGTTCTTTCTATTTTTAAAATGAGACTATTATGCATATTAGGTTTTACTCCTAGGGTATTAACATGCACAAATTGTAGTGAAAAAGAGAACTTGACTTTTTTCAGTATAAAAGATAATGGATTTAAATGTGATGCATGTGGAAGGCAAGACAAATCAAGTATAAAAATATCAGAAAGTACAAAAAATGCAATAAAATATATTGTAACAGCACCACCTAAAAAGCTATTCTCTTTTGAATTAAAAGATGACTCTTTAGAAGAACTAAAATTAATTAGTAAAATATATTTTAATCAAAAATTAGAAAAAGAATATGTAATTGAGAATTTATTTTAAAACTTTTTTAAAAATGTTGAAAAAAAACAAAAGAACATATATAATATGAGTGAAGGAAGGAGCGATTTATATGAAAATAAAGATAATAGGTAAAGAACTAAAGGTAACAGAGGCATTAAATGACTATGTAGAAAAGAAATTAGATAGAATTGAAAAATATTTTGAAGATGCAGAAGCAGATGTTACTCTAAGAACAGAAAAAAATGCACAAATTGCTGAAATTTATGTTACAGCAAACGGAGAAAAATTCAGAGCAGTAACAGAAGATAAAGACTTATATGCATCTATAGATAAAGATATTGATATTCTTGAAGGACAAATTAGAAAATCAAAAACAAGAAAAGAAAAAATGATAAGAGAAGGCTCTATTCGTAATATGGAAGTTGAGACAAATGAAGAAAAAGAAATTACAAATGAAATTATTAAAACTTCATATTATGAAATAAAACCAATGCTACCAGAAGATGCTGTTCTTAAACTACAAGAACAACCAACACATAATTTTCTAGTATTCATAAATGTAGAAACAGGAAAAGTAAATGCAATACATAAATTAAAAGATGGCAAAAACTATGGCTTAGTAGAGCCAGAAGCATAACTCCTACTTTTTAATTAAACAATTTAATTGGGTAAGAAATTATTTTCTTACTCATTTTTTTAATTGAAAATTATTGGCTTTTATGATAATATCCTTTTAAAGGAAGGCGAAAAAATATGGATGATAAAATAGAAAAATTCAAACAACTAATAGATGAGAGTAATAACATAGTATTTTTTGGAGGAGCTGGAGTATCTACCGAAAGTGGGATCCCGGATTTTAGAAGCAAAGATGGATTATATAATCAAAAATATAAATATCCACCAGAAACAATATTAAGTCATAGCTTTTTTATGGAAAACACATCAGAATTTTATAAATTTTATAAAGAAAAAATGAATAGTCTAAAATATGAGCCTAATATAACACACTTTAAATTAGCAAAACTAGAGGAAGAAGGAAAATTAAAAGCAGTAATAACGCAAAATATAGATGGATTACATCAAAAAGCAGGCTCTAAAAATGTATATGAATTACATGGAAGTGTACTGAGAAATTATTGCATGAAATGTAGACAATTTTATAATGCTAAAGAAGTCTTTAATAGTGAAAATATACCAAAATGCAACTGTGGAGGTATAATAAAACCAGATGTAGTTTTATATGAAGAAGGATTAGATGATGAAACATTAGAAAATTCAATAAGAGCAATACGAAATGCGGATTTATTAATAGTTGGAGGAACATCTTTGACAGTATATCCAGCAAGTGGATTGATTAACTATTTTAGAGGTAGAAATTTGATACTAATAAATAAAGATACTACACCTTATGATAGGATGGCGGATTTAGTAATAAATGAAAAATTAGGAGATGTGTTTAAAGAAATATAAAATAAGAAAGGCAGGAAATCAAATCCTGCCTTTATTATGTAATAAAAACAAAATTTAACTTCCTGCAAGTCTATATCAATAAACGTAGGTTAAAACTATTTCATTTGGCTTTCTACTTGTTGAATCATTTTTCTAACCATGTTACCACCGATTTTTCCAGCATCTTTTGAAGAAAGATCACCATTGTATCCATCTTTTAATGTTACACCAACTTCTATTGGAGTTAAAAAAATATTTGAAAGTAATCGTCCTTATTAAATATAGTATTATCAATACTTTAAAGAATTATGAAAATATATAAATAAAATATTCTATTACGGAAAAAGTTAAAAAAATCGTAACAGGATATTTTCGACTAATTTGCAATGAAATGTTCGACTTTTTTGCAGTGAAACTATTGACTTTTTTGTAATAAAATTTTAAAATATAAATAAATATATTTTTTATGGGGGAATTGAAAAATGTATGAAAGAGAAGTTAAAGAAAGAATAAAGAAAATCAATGATACATTTAGAGTATTAGTAGTAACAGGACCAAGACAAGTAGGAAAAACTACTTTGCTCGAAAGTGTAATGCCAGAAAATATGACAAAAGTTTCATTAGATGATGAAATTTTAAGAAAAGAAGCAAAGGAAAACCCAAAGATATTTTTAGATTCATATCCCACACCACTCTTTATTGATGAAGTGCAATATGCTCCGGAGTTATTTCCATATATAAAGATGAAAGTAGATAAAGATAAAACAAGAGGTCAATATTGGCTATCAGGCTCTCAATTATTTGACCTTATGAAAAATGTTACAGAATCACTTGCAGGTAGAGCAGGAATAGTTAAAATGAACAGCTTTACTTATAGTGAAATTGTGAGAAATACAAAAAAAGAAGTTTTTGACCCAGATAATCTAAAACAACATGAATATATAGATGTAAATGAAATATTTGAAAGAATTTTTAACGGAGGAATGCCTGAACTATATGATATAGAAAATATGGATAGGAATGATTTTTATTACTCATATATCAATACATATATAGAAAAGGACATAAAAAAGATAAAAAATATAGGCAATGTAGAGGCATTTAAAAAATTCATGAGAGATGTTGCTATAAGAACTGGTACAACTCTAAACTATTCTGATATTGCAAATGATGTAGGTGTTTCAGTAAATACAATTAAAGATTGGTTTTCAATATTAGTAAGCACAGGGCTTGTATATTTATTAGAACCATATTCATC
>CANRML010000094.1 GCA_947631725.1 uncultured Clostridia bacterium | reverse complement strand
ATAATATAAATGTCTTTGTCAAAATACAAGATGAACAAAAATCTTGTGGCTCTATGTATATAAATAATGAGATTATAGATACATTTAAAAAAATAATAGGTGAAGAAAGAGTATATCTAAAAACAATATAAAGCGAGCATTTTTAGTACCCAAAACAAAACAAAAGTGCAAGTTGACATTTTTTTAAAAATAGTGTATAATATCACTAATGTTTGCCGGCAGGGCAAAAAAATGAGATTTTATCCTAAGAGATAAGAAGCAAATAGGTTTTAAAACCTAAAAATTGGGAAAGATAATGAGAGATAATAAAATTTATTTTTAGTATGTATAAAATAATACATATCAATTTTTTGTTGCATTTGAAAAATCTTTTAGGAAAAAATATATAGTTAAAATAATGTAAAACTAGCTATATATTTATCAATTAAATAAAAATAGAGGAGAGAGAAAAATGACAAGAGAAAACAAACAGAAGAATAGAGAAGAAAACTTGCAAAAAAATTTAAAAGAAAGGAATTCACACATAAAAAAAGAAAAAACAATTGAAAACTTTAGTGAAAATAGGGTAGAAAAAACAAGTAGCATGAAAAATAAGACAATAAAAGATAGCAGAAATAGTAAGTTAACAAAGAATTCAAAAGCTAAAGTAACAAAAAACAAAACAGTTACAAATTCTAAATTACCTGTAAAAAAAGAGGAACAAAAAATATTAGAAACAAAAAATATATCAACAGAAATATTCAAAAAATCAAAATTAAAAATAATTCCTTTAGGTGGATTACATGAAATAGGGAAAAATATTACAGTATTTGAATATGCTGATGAAATAATTATAGTAGACTGTGGATTATCTTTTCCAGAAGACGATATGTTAGGTGTAGACTTAGTTATACCAGATATCACTTACCTAGAAAAAAATAAGGAGAAAATCAAAGGCTTAGTAATTACACATGGACATGAAGATCATATTGGAAGTATACCATATCTTTTAAAACAAATAAATGTACCAATCTATGCTCCTAAATTAGCTGTAGGTTTAATTCAAAATAAATTAGAAGAACATAAATTATTAAGAAGTACAAAAATGGTAGAGGTATCAGCAGGACAAACTATAATTTTAGGTAACTATTTTAAAGTAGAATTTATTAGAAGTACACACAGTATACCAGATTCTGTTATGCTAGCAATTACAACACCAGTTGGAACTGTATTACACACAGGAGACTTTAAAGTTGACTATACACCAATTGATGGAAAAATTATGGATTTTGGTAGAATTGCAGAATTAGGAAATAAAGGTATTTTAGCTTTGATGTCAGATAGTACAAATGCTGAAAGAAAAGGATTTACTATGTCAGAAAGCACAGTAGGAGAAGTGCTTGACAAGTTATTTATACACTGTGAAAAAAGAATAGTAGTTGCAACATTTGCATCAAATGTACACCGTGTACAACAAATTGTAAATGCAGCAGTGAAATATGGTAGAAAAATTGCTGTTTGTGGTAGAAGTATGATTAACATGATAGAAACAGCAAGACAATTAGGATATATTGCTTGTCCAGAGGATGCATTTATTGATATTGACCAAATAAGTGTATATAATGATGAACAACTAGTAATAATTACAACAGGAAGTCAGGGAGAGCCAATGTCAGCATTAACAAGGATGGCAGCAGGTGATCACAGAAAAGTAAAAATTACACAAAATGACTTAGTTATAATATCAGCAAATCCAATACCAGGAAATGAAAAATTTGTATCAAAAGTTATAGATGATTTAATGCAAATTGGAGCAGAAGTTGTATATAGTGCTTTAGCAGATGTACATGTATCAGGACATGCATGTCAAGAAGAACAAAAATTAATTATTGCTTTAGCAAAACCAAAATATTTTATTCCTGTACATGGAGAATATAGACAATTAATTTCTCATGGAGAAACAGCAGAAAGTATGGGAATAGAACCTAAAAATATCATATACATGTCAAATGGTAGAGTATTAGAAATTGATGAAGAAGAAGCAAAATTCAATGGAACAGTTGCAAGTGGCAGAGTATTAGTTGATGGACTAGGAGTAGGAGATGTTGGAAATATAGTATTAAGAGATAGACAACATTTATCACAAGATGGTCTAATTGTAATTGTTTTAACTATGAATTCAGAAACAGGAGAAGTTATAGCTGGCCCAGATGTTATTTCTAGAGGATTTGTATATGTAAGAGAATCTGAAAATTTAATGGATGATGTAAAATCAGTAGTAAGACACGAAATAAGTAAATGTGAACAAAGAGGAATTCGTGACTGGTCTACAATTAAATCAACAGTTAGAGAAAATCTAAGAGATTATATTTTTATGAAAACAAAAAGAAATCCTATGATTATACCTATAATCATGGAAGTTTGAAGGAGATAAGATATGAATTATAAAGATTTAGCAGATTTAATGTTTCCAGATGCAAAGGAAATTAGTTATTATGAAGAAAAATACCCAGAAAGGAATTTAAAAGAAGGAGCAATTGTAACAAGAATTGCTCCAAGTCCAACAGGATTTATTCATATAGGTGGGCTATATCAAGGACTAATTGCAAAAAAAGTAGCGAATCAAACAGAAGGAGTATTTTTTATTAGGATAGAAGATACAGACCAAAAAAGAGAAGTAGAAAATGGAGTTATTGGTATTATACAAGCTCTAAATGATTTTGGATTTGAACCAGATGAAGGTATGACTTCAGAAACTGAAGAAAAAGGAAAATATGGACCATATAAACAATCACTTAGAAAAGAAATCTATCAAGCATATGCTAAATATTTAATTTCACAAGGAAAAGCATATCCATGCTTTTGCTCACCAGAAGAAATTGAAGAAATAAGAACAAAACAAGAATCTGCTAAAATCAGACCAGGATATTATGGAGTATGGGCAAAATGTAGAAAACTAACAGTAGAAGAAATGATGGAAAAAATAAAAGCAGGAGAAAAATGGATTGTTAGATTTAAGTCTCCAGGAAGAGAAGATAGAAAAATTAAACACAAAGATATTATAAAAGGAAATGTAGAATTTCCAGAAAATGACCAAGACATTGTTATCATAAAAGCAGATGGCTTACCAACATATCACTTTGCACATGCAGTTGATGATCACTTAATGAGAACTACACATGTAATAAGGGGAGATGAGTGGTTATCTTCTGTACCTCTACATTTACAATTGTTCCAAGAACTAGGATTTAAGGCACCTAAATATGCACATATTGCACCAATTATGAAAAATGAGGATGGAAACAAACGTAAATTAAGCAAACGTAAGGATCCAGAAGCGGCTGTTAGCTATTATGAAGAAGAAGGAATACCAAAAGAAGCAGTAACAGAATATTTATTAAATATTGCTAATTCTACATTTGAAAATTGGAGAAGAGCTAATCCAGATAAGAAAATCGAAGAATTTGAATTGCAATTAAATAAAATGAGTGTAAGTGGTGCTCTTTTTGATATGGTAAAATTATTAGATGTATCAAAAATTACCATATCTAAAATGACAGCAGAAGAAGTATACAAAAATACAATAAAATGGGCTGAAAAACATAATGAAAAATTATCAAGTCTATTAAAGAATAATAAAGAATATTCATTAAAAGTATTAGGAATAGAAAGAGGAAACAAAAAACCAAGAAAAGATATTGGAAAGTGGTCAGATGTCGAGGAAAATATTTCATATATGTATGAAGAACTATTTGAAAAAGACAAAAGTGAATATCCATATCAAGTAATAAAAGACAAAGATGCAATTTCTAAAATTTTAAATACATATATATCAAAATACTATAATGAAAATGATGATAAACAAACATGGTTTGATAAGATTAAAGAATTATCTGGAGAAATGGGATATGCTAAAGAAGTAAAAGAATTCAAAGAAAATCCAGGAAAATATGTAGCACATGTTGGAGATGTTAGTACAGTTTTAAGAGTAGCACTTACAAAAAGAACAAACACACCTGATATGTATGAAATTATGCAAATATTAGGAAAAGACACAATTGAAAGACGTTTCAAAAAAGCAATATCAGAAATGGAGAAATAAAAATGGAATATCAAGTAGGAGATATTGTAAGAACAAAAAAACAACATCCATGTGGAAGCAAATTGTGGGAAATTGTAAGAGTAGGAGTAGACTTTAAATTAAAATGCCAAGGATGTGGACATGTTATTATGCTAGAAAGACCTAAAGCATTGAAGGCAATCACAAAAAAGATAAGTTAATATCGCACAAAATGACGAAATGTGCCATATTATATAATATAGTATTTCCTAATACTATATTGGGGGTGACTTTGTGATGGAGCCACAAGAACAATTATGTTGTTATGATAATACAATATATGAATGTAAACAAGCTTGTAAATGCAATAAAAAGAAAAATTGCTTATGGCTTGTAGCTGTTATTTTATTAGTATCTTTTGCAATTGTAATTGGACTAATTATAGGAGCAGCAGTTAGCGCAGCAATTCTAGCAGCACTACCAGCAGTAATAGTTTTGGCAGTAATTCTTGGATTACTTTTTATACTAACTATAGTTTTAATGCTATGTAAAAAAGAAAAATGCTGTTGTAGATAATATAAAAATGACTAGGAAGTCTATAAAACTTTACCTAGTCTTTTTCTTGTTTATGAACGGTGAACTGTAACAAAAATATTGGATTTTTGAGAATTTTTCTCAAAAATATTGATATTTTTTTGATTTTAGCATATAATATATAAAGAAAAGGAGGATTTTAAAATGTTAATAAGATTTAGTTTT
>CANRML010000093.1 GCA_947631725.1 uncultured Clostridia bacterium | reverse complement strand
TTAAAAATTTGACAAAAAAATTAAGCATTTTTAATGCTT
Source organism: uncultured Clostridia bacterium (assembly GCA_947631725.1). Classification (GTDB taxonomy): domain Bacteria; phylum Bacillota; class Clostridia; order TANB77; family CAG-508; genus CAG-269. The sequence continues at coordinate 4,883 of CANRML010000093.1, read as the reverse complement.
ACATAGTTTTTTTATTTAATTTACTGTCAAACTTCCGAGATTTTAATTTATCAAAAAACCCCATAATTTCCTCCTCGCTATTAATTACCACCATTATATCATATTTTTAAATTCTTTTCAAATTATTGCTAATTTTATCATTTTTGTGTTATACTATAAAAAGAAATGGAGTTGTATTCAAATGACAAATTTAAAAGAAGATGTAAATATTGAAAAATTATATGGTAAACAAAGTTCTTTATCTAAAGAAGAATTTTTGAAATCATTTGATATTCGTGAAACAGGTCTTTCTTCACAAGAAGTTGATAATTTGATTCGTCAATATGGTTTAAATGAAGTTAAACAAAATAAGCCAAAAAAATGGTATAACTATTTTTTAGAGAGCTTATTTAGTCCATTTAATAGTATTTTACTTGGAATTGCTTGTATTTTATTTTATACTGATGTATATCTAGCAGAAAAGCCTAGTTATGCAAATATTATAGTAATTGCTATTTTAGTAATTGCTAGCACTCTTTTAGAGTTTTTTGAAGAATATCATTCTAATAAAGCTGCTGAGAAATTAAAAGAATTAGTTGCTACTACAACTACTGTATTAAGAGATGGTCAAAAAATTCAAGTCCCTATAAATCAAATTGTTTTAGGTGATATTGTAATCTTATCTGCTGGAAGTTTGGTTCCTGCTGATTTAAGAGTATTAGAAGCAAAAGATTTATATGTAGGTCAGTCTTCTTTGACAGGAGAATCAGATGCAGTTAAAAAAGTAGTAAATACTGATGTTAAGCCAGAAGAATTAGATAGTATTTCTGATTTGGATAATATTTGTTTTATGGGAACAAATGTTATTAGTGGTTCTGCAAAATGTGTAGTTATAAAAACAGCAGATGACACATATTTTGGAAAGGTTGCTCATACTATTTCTATTTCTAAGCCAAAATCCGCATTTCAATCTGGAATTGAAAATATTAGTAAATTACTTATTCGTTTTATGCTAATTCTTATTCCTATTGTATTTATTTTAAATGTAGCAAAACACAGTACAATAACAGCATTTACATTTGCAGTAGCAATTGCTATATGTATCACACCACTTTTACTGCCTGTTATTTTGTCTTCTAGCCTTTCAAAAGGTGCTGTAAGGATGTCAAAAAAGAAAACTATAGTAAAAAAACTTGATGCTATACAAAGTTTTGGTGCAATAAATATTTTATGTACAGATAAAACAGGTACACTTACAGAGGATAAAATTGTATTAGAAAAATATTTAGATATAAAAGGTGAAGAAGATTTTCGTATTTTGAAACACGCATTTTTGAACTCATATTTTCAAACAGGTTTAAGAGGAAATATTGATGAAGCAGTTGTTAACAGAGGATTACAAAATGATATGCAACAATATGTTGAAAAATATAAATTAGTAGATGAAATACCTTTTGATTTTTCACGTAGACGTTTGTCTGTAGTTGTAACTGATGGTAATAAAAAACAGCTTATTACTAAAGGGGCTGTAGAAGAAATTTTAAATATTTGTACTATGGTAGATTATAAAGGTACAACATCTCCTATTACTAAAGAAATAAAAAATAATATTATAGAAATTTCTAGAAAAATGAATAAAGATGGTTTAAGAGTTATTGCAGTTTGTCAAAAAAATGATATTCTTGATGTTACTAATTTTAGTGTAGAAGATGAAAAAAATATGGTACTTTTAGGATTTATCGGCTTTTTAGACCCTCCTAAGGAAAGTGCAAAATCTGCCATTGAAAAATTAAATGCTGCTGGTATTCGCGTTATGGTTTTAACTGGTGATAACCTAGAAATAACAAAGTGCATTTGCAAAAAGGTTGGTATCAATTCTAATACTATTATTGAAGGAAAAGAAATTGAAAAACTTAGTGATGCTGGTGTTTTAAGATTATTAAAGAAATGCAATATTTTTGTAAAACTTTCCCCTATTCAAAAAGCTAGAATTGTTAGAATCTTACATGAGTCTAACAATATTGTTGGATATATGGGTGATGGTATAAATGATGCTCCTTCTTTGACTAATTCAGATGTTGGAATTTCTGTTGATACAGCTGTTGATATTGCTAAAGAATCTGCAGACATTATCTTATTAGAAAAAGATTTACATGTTTTATTAGATGGTGTAACTGAGCGGAAGAAAAACTTTTGCTAACTTAATGAAATATATTAAACTTTCTACAAGTTTTAATTTTGGAGAAGTTGTGTCTGTTATTATTGCAAGTGTTATTTTACCATTTTTACCTGAAACTCCTATTCAGCTATTAGTTGAGGGATTACTATATGATTTTGGTCAACTAACTTTGCCTTTTGATAATGTTGATGATGATTACCTAAAAAAGCCTAGAAAATTTAATATAAAAAGTTTAAAGAATTTTATGCTATTTATGGGACCACTTAGTTCACTATTTGATCTGATTGTATTTGCTATACTTTTATGTTTCTTTAAACTAAATGATGCTGCAACTTTTCAAACTATTTGGTTTTCTTATAGTATCGTTTCTAATTTACTTGGTATGCATATTATTAGAACTGCTAAGTTACCTTTTATTGAAAGTAATGCACATAAATTTGTATATGCATCTTCCTTCTTATTAGCAATTATTGGTGTTGTAATTCCATTTACATGGTTTGGAAATCTAATTGGGCTTGTGCCTATTCCTACTATGTATTTGCCAATCATTATACTAGTCCCAATTTTATATTGCTTTGTTGCACTTATTGCTAAGAAAATTTATATGAAAAAGTTTGGAGAGTGGATTTAAAATAAAAAGCTCTTAGGTTATTACTTAAGAGCTTTCTTCTTTTATAATATATCTATAAGCATATTTATTTATAATAACATAAAAATAATTTTTTCTGCCTAGTTCATATCTGATAATATTAGTTGTGCTTTGCTGAGCTATATCCACTAAATCTCCCATACTTAAAACATCTATTATTTCTAGTTCTTTTAAATTTGGTTCATTTTTAACTGTAACAATAAATTCTCCATAATATTTTAATATTTTTTTAATATGATTTAAATATATATCTTCTGGTGTTTTTCCTTTTTGCTTTTTTACAATTGTTATTATGAAAACTATAATTGAAATAGCAATAAATGTTCCACCTGCAATATACATTATAAGTTCTTTTACTTTAAGTTCATCACTTTTTGGATCTATTTTTCCTTCTGTATTTGTATAGTTTTTATCTATTTGTGTTATATTAGTTGTTACTGGTATATCTAATTCCACATTATCTTCTAGTTTTTGTGTTTCTAAATCATTAATTTTTATATCAATATATACTTTCAAATTGACTTTTAAAATAGTATCAATTGTTATTCCATAAGTTCGTTCATATGAAGTTACTAAATTACTATATGTTTCATAATCAATAGCTATTTGTTTATTTATTATAAATTGGTCAGTATCATTAGAAGTTTTATCAATATCATCAAAAAGTTTAAAAATTCTATTCCAAACTTGTTTATCTTTGTTGTCTGTTGTGTTTACATTTCCAACTAATTCTGCTGTTATCATATATGAATAATTCAAATTAGCTTTTTTATTTGCTTTAAAGTTATATTGAAAATCTATTAAAAAATTATTTATAGATTTTGAAGCATAATATCTGTCAGGTGGAAGTATTTTTTCTTCGTAAAAATCATTTGGTTTTAGTTCTACATTGTAGTTGGCATCTTTTTTAGCTTCATATGAATATATTGGCAGTATATTTTGTTTTAGTTCTAATCCTATTTGTATAAAAATAATCCCTAATATTAGTATTATTGCACATACTATTATCTTTATATTGCCAATTCTATTTTTATTAACTACTATACTTCTATATTTTCTTCTTTTTCTTATCATACTTCCCCCCTTAATAAATTTTTCATTTTGCATCTTCATAATGGAAATATTCATATAAACAAACAGATGGAAAACCTATATATTTTATATGAAAAATATATATTCCTTTTATTTGATCTGTTTCAACTAAATCGCTATCAGGTGTGTTGTTACTATCTCCTTTAGTTTGATATTTTACACTATTATCTTGTTTTACTATATCTACAACTCTATGTGCAATATTTTGATTTTTTGTTGAATATATTATGATTGAATTTTTAGGAATATTTTTTAATTCTTCCTCTGTTAATTTTTTATATATAATAACATCGTTTCGGTTAAATGCAGGTTTCATACTGCTTGAGAGTATTGTTATAGGTTCATATTTGAATATACCTAACATAAAGAAAACCAATAACACACAAAAAGTTATTATTATACTATAAACAATCTTTTCTAATACTATCAATGGTGTTCTTTTTCTTTCTATACTTCCTTCTATAAATCTTGCTTGGAATAACAAGAATATTACTAACACAGATATTATTTCTAAAGAACCTTTTGCAAACCAATTCATATCTGTTAATATTGGTAATAATAAAATTGATGTTTCATTTATAATTCTAAATGTCAATGTAAGAGAATAAGAACATTTTAGTGTTAGATAAGTGTATAACATACTAGATGCAATAAGCGGTATTACATTTCCACATATATATTCAAAAAATGCTTTTCTATCGCAGAATAAATCTGCAATTGCATGATAATCAAGTTCTACTAGTAATATCATTATTGTTGCAAGTATTATAGCTTTTTTATTGTTTTTGCTTGTCTTTATCGTAATAACTCTAGTTATTTCAATTCCTATAATTGGTATTATTTTTATAAATATATTTTTTATAACAACTAGTATATTATGATTATATGGGCTTTTAGAAAATCCAAGAACAAATCCTAGATAAAAGTTTATTAAAACATTTATAAATGAAATTATAAGCATATATCTAAAGTATTTTTTATTTT
>CANRML010000092.1 GCA_947631725.1 uncultured Clostridia bacterium | reverse complement strand
TTTATCTAGTCTTGCTTCAATTACAACACCTTTTGCTTGTTTATTTGGATTTGCTTTTAATTCTAATACATCTGCTTGTAATAATACCATTTCTAGTAATTGATCTATATTTATATTCTTTTTTGCAGATATTGGTACACAAATTGTGTCTCCTCCCCATTCTTCTGCAACTAACTCATAATTCATTAATTCTTGTTTTACCTTATCAACATTAGCATCTGGTAAATCTATTTTATTTATTGCAACTATTATTGGAATTCCTGCTGATTTTGCATGATTTATAGCTTCTATTGTTTGTGGCATTATTCCATCATTTGCAGCAACTACTAAAATTGCAATATCTGTAATTTGTGCTCCTCTTGCTCTCATAGCAGTAAAAGCCTCATGTCCTGGTGTATCTAAAAATGTGATTTGTCTGCCATTAACATTTACCATATATGCACCTATTGCTTGTGTAATACCACCCGCTTCTCCTTCAATAACATTTGTTTTACGTATTGCATCTAGTAAAGATGTTTTTCCATGGTCTACATGTCCCATAACTACTACAACTGGTGGTCTTTCTTGTAATTCGTCTTGTGTATCTTCTGAGTCGTCAAATAAGATATCTTCTTCTGTTACAGTTGTCTTTTTCTTTGCAGTAATTCCAAATTCTCCGGCTACTAAAAATGCTGTATCAAAGTCTACTTCATTATTGATAGTTGCCATTACTCCATATCCTAGTAACTTTTTAATTACTTCTGCTGTTGTTTTCTTCATTTCTGCTGCTAAATCTTTTACTGTAATACTTTCTGGTATCTCGATTTCTGTTAATTTAAAGATTTTTTGTTTTGTTCTTTCTTCATTTCCTTTATTTGGTTTTTTCTTTCCTTTTCTTCCTCTTTCTGTTGTTAAGTCATAATAGTCTAACATCCCACCTTCTTGGTCATTAAACATATGAGATAACTTACTAGTTTGTTTTAAGCTCTTTAATTTTCCTTCATCAAATCCTTCATTTCCATTTCTTCTTGACTTAGATTTTTTAGTTCTGTTTTCATCAAATTTATTATTATTTTTTTGTTTATCTATATTTTTGCTATAGTCTCTTATATTTTCTTTTTCGCCGATATCTGCAGTCATTATATTTTTTATGTTCTTTTCAATTCCTTTTTCATCTAATGGACGTCTTTGGTTTCCATTTTCAAACTTATTTTTTTGATAATTTCCACCATTGTTTTTATGATTGAATTTATTATCCCCCATATTATTTCTATTATTCTGATGATGAAAATTATTGTCTTTGCTATGGTTTTGTTGATTAAAGCTTGGAGCTTTTGGTTGTTTTTGTTCTTGCTTTGGTTGTTCTTCTACTTTTTTAACTACTTTTTTAATTTCTGGTTCTTGTTTTGCTTTTTCATTTTCATTACCATTGCTTTTTAAACCAAATAGTTCACTAACTGTTTTTGGTTTATTTGGCTTATTTCTATAGACAATGTTATAGTCAGAATTTTGTTTTCTTTCTACAAATCCGACATTTTCTCTTTTTGTCTCTTTTTTTATTTCTTCTTTTTTTGGCTTTTCTTCACTTATTATAACTTCACGTCTTATAATAAATGGTGCTTTAGGTTCACTTTTTTCCTCTTTTTTATCTTCTTTTTTTGATGTATTTGGTTTTTTTGCTTTTTTCTCTATTTTAGCCATTTCTTCCTCTGTAATACTACTCATATGGCTTTTTGCTTCGATATTTAACTGGTTAGCTATCTCCATTATTTCTTTGCTTGTTAATCCTAATTCTTTAGCAACTTCATGTATTTTAATTTTCCCCAATACTTTCACCCCCGTAATTGATTTTTTCAATTTGTTTTGCTATATTTTCTTCTTTTATTCCTATTATTGCTTTGTTATTTTTGCCTATTGCTTTACTAATATCTTCTATTTTACATGTTATAACAATTGGAATATCATAACTATCACATAATGTTTGAAATTTAATTTTAGTTCTTTCTGAACTGTCATCTGCAATAACAACAAGTTTTACTTTTTTCTTTTTTATTTCTTGTTCTACACTATCTGCGCCAAAACATATTTTACCAGATTTAGCACATAGTCCTAAAAAACCTAATATTTTATTATTTATCAAATATGACACCTCTTATATTTTCATATATTTCTTGTGATATCTTCACATCTAAAACTTTTTCTAAGCGTTTACTTTTTATTACTTTTTCTAAGCACTCTATATTTTTACAAATATATGCTCCTCTTCCTTCTTGTTTGCCTGTTTGGTCTACTGATACTATATTTTCTTTGTTTTTTACAATGCGAAGTAATTCTTTTTTATCTTTTTTTTGATTACATGCCATACAAGTTCTCTGTGGTTGTGTTTTATTCACTAAACTTCCCCCTTTATTGTATGCTGTTTTTATTGATTTTATTATGCTTTACCTTATTCTTCTGCTGTTTCTTTGTTGTCTCCTTGTGCTTCTGATAGCATTTGTCTAAATTGACTTTCTGATTTTATATCAATCTTCCAATTAGTTAATTTAGCTGCTAATCTAGCATTTTGTCCTGCTTTTCCTATTGCTAATGATAATTGATCATCTGGTACAATAACTTGTGCAAATTTTTCTTCTTCTTTGATATCAACTGCCATAATTTGTGCTGGTAATAAAGCAGAAGCAATAAATATACTTGGGTCTTCATCCCATTCAATTACATCAATTTTTTCTCCATTTAATTCATTTATTACATTTTGAATTCTTACACCTTTTTGTCCAACACATGATCCAACTGGGTCTATGTTAGGATCTGGAGAATATACTGCTACTTTACTACGACTTCCTGCATCTCTTGACACACTTTTTATTTCTATAAGTCCTTCATAAATTTCAGGGATTTCAAATTCTAATAATTTTCTAACAAAGTTTGCATTACTTCTTGATACAATTACTTGTGGTGCTCCTTTTTGACCTCTTTCTACATCTAATACATATCCTTTTATCTTGTCATTTACATGATAATGTTCTGTAGGTACTTGTTCTTTTCCTGGCATAACACCTTCTAGTCTTCCTAAATCCATTACTACTATATTTTTGTCTGCTTTTTGAATAATACCTGATACAATTTCTCCCTTTCTATCATTAAATTCATTGAATATAAGGTCTCTTTCTACTTCTCTTAGTTTTTGTATTATAACTTGTTTTGCTGTTTGGGCTGCTATTCTTCCGAAGTCTTTTGGCACTATTTCAATTTCTACTTGGTCTCCTACTTTTAATTGTTTATTTATTTTATGTGCATCTGTTAAATTTATTTCTGTTGCATCATTTGTTACTTTTTTTACAATTTCTTTTATTGCATATACATGTGTTGCTCCTGTTTCATGGTCTATATCAATCTTAACATTTTCTAGTGAGTCAAAATTTCTTTTGTAAGCTGTTAGAAGTGCTGCTTCAATTGCTTCAATTACATATGATTTTTTTATTCCTTTCTCTTTTTCTAATTCTTCTAATGATAAAATCAATTCTTTGTTATCAATTGCTTTCATTTTTGTTATTCCTCCCTTTCTTTATTCCAATCATATACTGTTTTTAATTGTGCAATATTTTTTCTTTTTATTATTTTTTCATCAATTATTATTTGTTCTTCATTAAATTCTTTTAAAATTCCCTGATATTCTTTTTTACCATTTTCATCCTTTTGAAATAGTTTAGCCTGAACCTCTTCTCCTATATATTTTTTTAAGTGTTCATCTTTTCTTAAGACTCTTTCTATTCCTGGTGATGAAATTTCTAAAAAATATTGGTCTTTTATATAGTCTGCTTCATCTAGCATATCTATAATTGCATTATTAACTGTTTCACAATCATTTAAATCAATTCCTTTTTGACTATCAATATATATGCGTAAATAGTTTGATTTTCCTTCTTTAGTATATTCTACATCATATAATTCATAGCCTATTTCTTCGATTTTGGGTTTTACCAGTTTTTCTACTTTTTCTACTATACTAGACATAGTACCTCCTTTTGGTTATAAATCTTAGAAAGAGTGGGATTTGTTCCCACTCTTCTCTAATCTTGTCTACTATGATATTATACTCCATTTTTTGGAAAATTGCAAGTGTTTTCTTGAAAATTTTGTGATATGTCAATAATTTTAAATCTCTTCTACTAATTCTTTTACAATATTACAGCATCTTTCAGCTGCTGGTTTTATAAACTGTCCATATGTTTTTTCATTTTTACCATTTGGTGTGTCTGAAATACTTCTAAGCACAATAAATGGTACATTGCATAAATAGCATACTTGAGCAACTGCTGCTCCTTCCATTTCTACACATTGTGCATTAAATTTTGCATATATTTTATCTTTCATTTCTACTTTAGTACAGAAAATATCTCCTGATGCAATTGTTCCTTTTAAAATTTGGTATTTTCTATCTTCTGGATTTTTTATTAGTTTATCTAATTTTGCAACTAATATATCATCTGAATATATTTTATCCCCTATGCCTGTTATATATCCTTTAGTATGTCCAAAAGCTGTTATGTCAAAATCATGTTGTACTAAGCAGTCTCCTATTACAATATCTCCAATTTGTAATCTAGGATTTAATCCACCAGCAACACCAACATCAATTATATATTCTGGTTTATATGTATCTATTAATAATTGTGTTGCTCTTGCTGCATTAACTTTTCCTATTCCACATTTTACAACTACGCAGGATTTACCTTTTATTGTGCCTTCAACAAATGTTAGTTCATAAATTCGATTTCTTTTTTCTATTTTTATGATTTGCTCCATTGCTTCATATTCTTCTGGTTCTGCTACAATAATACCAAATTTCATGTTTCTTCACTCTCCTTTTCTTATACTTTACTCTTCAAGTGCATTTTACCATAATTTTACTTTTTTTTCAAGTGAGAAAATGAAAAAAGAAACTTACGAAAAACAAA
>CANRML010000091.1 GCA_947631725.1 uncultured Clostridia bacterium | reverse complement strand
TAGAATTATTAAAAGAAATAGCTTACTATGTTTATGACGCTGTTTTAAAAAATGAAAAAGTAAAAGAAAAATTTGATTAATTGAATAGGAGTGAAGAAAATATGAGTTTTATTGATATGCTTGTAGAAAGAGAGAAAGTTTTATTAGCAGAAGGTAAAAAAGAGGGTAGAAAAGAAGGTAAAAAAGAAGTAGAAAAAGAAATTGTGAAAAAAATGCTAGAATATGGAAGTGATGATAATTTTATAAGAAAAGTAACTAAAATAGATGCAAAAACACTTAAAGAATTAAAAGAGCAAAAAGGAAAAGCATAAAAAGACTTTCAAAAACGAAGAAATTCTTTTTTCTGCTTTAAAATAAAGAATATAATATACAAAATGGCAAAACAAGATATTTTAAATATAGAGTATATCCAGGAAGAATTACTTTGAGAAGGAATTAAAGAACAAATAAAAAATGTAATTACTAATAAAAAGCAGGGCTTAACAAAAAAATTCCAAAAATCAAATTTAAGCTTCAATTTCTTTTTTAATAATAAAAAACTAGATACAAAATTAAAAATTTCACTAACTATAATACTAATTAAATATCCAGTTATTCCATAAATAGGAACTAAAAAGTATATAATAAAAATAGTTATAATTAAATCACAAATATTTACACACATAACATGAAATTGAGCCTGCAAGCCTTTTAACATATTATCAATAATATTGTCTACATACATAAATACTATAATAGGAGCAAAAAAACGAAGATATGGTGCAATTTCTAGATTATTATAAACTAAAAGACTTATTTCATTTGAGTAAAATAAAAGAATACCTGTTACTAAAAAAGAAAACATAAAAGTAATGTAAAAAATTCTATCACAAACAGTTTTCATCCTATTAAAATTTTTTCCAGCTAAAAGTCTAGCATATTCTGGTATTAAAAGACTACTAAAAGAATTTATAAAAATATTAGCAAACATTAAAACAGGCATTACCATCCCTGTGATTAGACCATATTTTGCAGTTGCTAAAGAGTAGCTTAAACCATATACTTGTAAACGCATAGGAATTAGAAATTGTTTTAATGAAGAAAGACCAGACTTTATATATGATGTAAGAGCAATAGGAAAAGAAATTTTAAAGATACGTTTTCCCATATTTTTAACATAATTTCTAGTATAACTTAATCTTTTTTTATCAAAATAAAATAAACAAAATTTTAATATACAAGAAACAAATTCTGAAAGAACATCTCCAAGAACTAAGTAATAACATATACTATCAATATTATGAGTTTCTTTGCTTTGTAATAACAGAATAGTAAATAATATTTTAACTAATAATTCAACACATTCTATAATTGCATTTTTATATGATTTTCCAATACTTATAAAGTAACTACTAATAATACTAGAAACACTAATAAATGGTAGTGCAAAGCAAATCATATAAATTGGTTTAACTGAAACACGATTATGTAGCCAAGAATTAGAAATTACAGGGGCAAATATAAACAAAGCAAAAGCTGCAATTAAGCTAAGAAAAAGAGAAAAAATCATACAAGTTTTTACTACTTTTAAAGCACTTGAAATATTATTTTTTTCCAATTCTTCAGAAACAATACAAGTACAAGCTAAGCCTATACCAGAACAAGCAAAAGTAATTGCCAAGAAATAAACAGACATAACTAAACCAAATACACCAATAGGTTCTTGTCCTACCTTGTTTGCAATATATATGTTAAAAATAAGACCTATACCACGAATAATAAAAGAACTAATTGTTAAAATAACGCCATTTATAATAAAAATTTTTGCTTTTCTCAAAATAATATCACCAATACAAATCTATGTTGAAAAGCAAAAATTATGAAATCAATCTAATTGATAAATAGTTGCAGTTACTATTTTATCAGTAACATCAAAACGCAACTTTATATTTTTTCCAGTATCATTTCTAAATTTAAAATCATAACTACCATATGCAACTGCAGCATCTTTGCCTTTTTGAACATAAGGAACATAATTGCTGTGAGGATGTCTCTCTATTACAACTAAATTTGGAACAGCTAAAACAGCATTATATAAAGTGGAACTAATTTGACAATTTCCACCTCCAATTCCTTTCTTTTTATTTCCATTATTATCAAAAATATCTGCTTCTTGATATCCTTTGTCAGAAGAAGAAGGACCTAAAAAATTGCAAAAAGAAAAAGTTTCTCCACTTTTTATAACATGATTATTTAAGCGAGAAGCAGTTAATTGCATATTATTTTGTCTACCAGTTTCTCTTGTATAAATATTTGTAGAAAAACTAGAAAGTTCTGTTTCAACAGGAGGCTTTTCTACATCAGAATCTTGATTCGTATTTTCCTCTTTATTTGCAGATGTTTTTTGACTTTCATAAGAGGAGTTTTTATCAGAATTATCATTTCCGCCTAAAAAGAAAAGCTATTACACAAATTAAAACAACAGCTAAAACAATAATACCTACAATATATTTTAAATGTTTCATTTTTATCACCATATGTAGTATGAACAAAAAATTGAAAAATAATGTAATAAAAACTTGAAAAATTTGCTAATATAATATATGATACACTAAGAAGATTGAGGTGAAAAAATTAGATGAAATCTAACTTTTTTAAATATGTATTTGCTATATTTGTTGTTGGAATAATGATTTTTGCTATTTACAAAATAAAGTCAGAAGAAGAAAAACATGAGCAAGAACAAACAGAAGTAAGTGTAGAAGAAGAAAAAATTACAGAGATTACATTAGGAGTTGCATCATTTGATAGTACAAATCCTATTTTTAGCAAAAATAAAAACATACAAGATATTTCTAGACTTGTATATGAACCATTAGTAGATTTAACATCAGATTATAAAGCTGAACCTTGTCTTGCACAAGAGTGGGCAAAACAAAATAGTACAACATATATAATAAAACTAAAAGATAATGTAAGATGGGCAGATGGACAAAAATTTATAGCAGATGATGTGAAATTTACAATAGAAAAATTAAAAAGTATGAATTCTATTTATTCACCAAATGTACAAAATATAGAAAATGTTGAAATCGCAGATGATTATACATTAAAAATATATTTAAATAAAGAAGTTCCATTTTTTGAATATAATTTAACATTTCCAATTTTATCGAGTCAATTTTATCAAGATAAAGAATTTTCTGATGGAATTGTACCTGTAGGAACAGGGATGTATAAATATACTGATGTTCAATCAACACATTTAACACTAGAACCAAATGAAAATAGATGGAACAATAAAACAAACTTGACATTGACTAAAATAACGGTTAATCTATATTCCTCTTTAGGAGAATTATATAATAGCTTTAAAATGGGAAATATTGATGTTATTGATACACAAAATAGCAACTTACAAGAATATATAGGAAGTATTGGATATGCAAAAAAAGAGATGAAAGGAAGAGAACATGATTTTATAGCACTAAATATGAATAATGCTTTCCTTTCAAGAAAAGAAGTTAGAAAAGCTATTTCATATTCAATAGATAAAACAAATATTGTATCAAGCATCTTTAATAGTCAATATTATACTTCAAGTTTTCCATTAGACTATGGTAATTGGCTATATCAAGTAGAAAAAGCAAGTTCTGGATACAACCCAGAACAAACAAAACAAGTATTGACTCAAAGCCGGATGGAGTTATAAAAATCAATTTTGGCAAAAAACTGAAAATTATAAAACACAAAGATTGCAATTAAACCTTTCTGTAAAGGCAAGTGATCAAGCAAGAGTTTTAGTAGCACAAAATATTCAAGCACAATTAGCAAATCAAGGTATTAGAGTCAATGTAGTACAATTGACAGATGAACAATATTCTAATGTAATTAATACTAAAAACTATGATATGCTTTTATGTAGTATAAATTTATCATATAGTCCTAATTTAGAAACATTTTTAGGAGATAATAACATAGCAAATTATAGAAATGAAGAAATAAAAAATATCTTAGAAGAAGTAAAAAATACAAATGATGAAAACATTTTAAAAGAAAAATATAAAAGAATAGCAGAAATATATAAGGAAGAAGTACCATATATAAGTTTATATAATAATAAATTTACAGTTTGTTGTCATTCTAATTTAAAAGGAGATGTTACACCAAATTGGTATAATGTATTTTATAATGTAGCTGGATGGTATAAATAAAAAATTTTTAAAAAAGTATTGACAAAACAAAAATTTGGTATATAATAAAAACATCAAACAAATATTCGATAATTATAAGGAGGAAAAATTATGGGAGAAAATACAGAAAAGAAAAAAGCATTAGAGGCTGCAATGAGTCAAATAGAAAAACAATTTGGAAAAGGTTCTGTTATGAAATTAGGAGAATATAAAGCAATGGAAGTAGAAGCAATTCCAACGGGAGCATTAAGCTTAGATATAGCATTAGGAATTGGAGGATTACCAAGAGGAAGAATAGTTGAAATATTTGGACCAGAATCTTCTGGAAAAACAACATTAGCATTACATGTTATTGCAGAGGCACAAAAAGAAGGTGGAGAGGTAGCATTTATAGATGCAGAACATGCACTCGACCCAGTATATTCTAAAAAATTAGGTGTTGATATTGATAATTTAATTGTTGCACAACCAGATACAGGAGAACAAGCTTTGGAAATAACTGAAAGCTTAGTAAGAAGCGGAGCACTAGATGTCATTGTTGTGGATTCAGTTGCAGCACTTGTTCCAAAAGCTGAAATTGATGGAGATATGGGAGATTCTCATATGGGACTTCAAGCAAGGTTAATGTCACAAGCATTAAGAAAATTAGCAGGTGCAATTAATAAATCAAAAACAGTATTGATTTTTATAAATCAATTAAGAGAAAAAATAGGGGTTATGTTTGGAAACCCAGAAACTACAACTGGAGGAAGAGCTTTAAAATTCTATGCTTCTGTTAGATTAGATATTAGAAAAATTGAAAATATTAAACAAGATGGAGAAATTAAAGGAAGTAGAACAAGAGTAAAAGTTGT
>CANRML010000090.1 GCA_947631725.1 uncultured Clostridia bacterium | reverse complement strand
ATTACTTTACTACGTTATAATTCGAAAACAATTCTTGACAAATCCTTGCAAATGCAGTAAAATAGAACAGTAATAAAAAAGAAGGAGAATTGTATGTTTGATAAATTAGAAATCGTTGAGAAACGATATGAAGAATTAACTAAAATGATAAGTGACCCAGAAATAATTAGCAACCAAGCAGAGTGGCAAAAATTTATGAAGGAACATGCTAGTATAGAAGAAGTAGTTTTAAAATATAGAGAATACAAAAAAGTAAAGCAATCAATGGAAGAAGCAAAAGAGATGTTGCAAGACCCAGAATTAAAAGAACTTGCAGAAGCAGAATTTTATGAAGCAAAAGAAAAATTGCCAGAAATAGAAGAAGAATTAAAAATATTACTAATACCAAAAGACCCAGATGATGATAAAAATATAATATGTGAAATACGTGCAGGAGCAGGAGGAGAAGAAGCGGCACTATTTGCTGGAACATTATTTAGAATGTACACAATGTACGCAGAGAAAAAACACTGGAAATTAGAAATATTAAATGAAAATGAAACAGGACTTGGTGGATACAAAGAAATTACATTTATGGTTACGGGTAAGGGCGTATATAGCAGATTAAAATTTGAAAGCGGTGTACACAGAGTTCAAAGAGTACCAGACACAGAAAGTAGTGGAAGAATTCATACATCAACAGCAACCGTAGCAGTATTGCCAGTTGTAGAAGATGTAGAAATCGAAATCAATCCAGCAGATATAAAAATGGAAGTATTCCGTTCATCAGGGGCAGGAGGACAACATATTAACAAAACATCTTCAGCAGTAAGACTAATTCATGAACCAACTGGAATAGTAGTAGAATGTCAAACAGAAAGATCACAATTTCAAAATAGAGATAATGCTATGAAAATGCTTAGAACAAAGCTATATGAAATAGAAAAAGAAAAACAAGATAGTGAAGTAGCAAATGCAAGAAAATCACAAGTTGGCTCAGGAGATAGAAGTGAAAAAATAAGAACATATAACTATCCTCAAGGAAGAATAACAGACCATAGAATAGGGATGAGCATATATCAAATAGAAAACTTCCTAAATGGAGATATTGATGAAATGATAGATAATTTAATAGCAGCAGATAGGGCAGAAAGACTACAAGGAGAAGAAGAATAAAAATACCCCTTTACTTTTATAAAAGTAAAGGGCTTTTTCACAAAATTATTTGAATTTATATTATAACTATGATATAATCCAATTAAAGTTTATAAAGAAAGGTAGGAAAAAAGATGGAAAAAGCAAAAGTATATTTTTGTAAAGAAATAACACCAGAAAACATTGTAAAAATGTATGAAATACTTGGAAAACAATTAACAGGAAAAGTTGCAGTAAAACTACATTCTGGAGAAGAAGGAAATCAAAACTATATTAGGCCAGAAATGGTAAAAGAAATAGTAGAACATATAAATGGAACAGTTGTTGAATGTAATACAGCATATGATGGAGCAAGAGATACAACAGAAAAACACATAAAACTAATGAAAGACCATAAATGGTCTGAATATTTCAATGTAGACATTATGGATGGAGAAGGACCAGATGATATTTTAGAAATTCCTAATGGAAAAATTATCAAAAAAAATTATGTAGGAAAAAACTTAAAAAATTATGATTCAATGCTAGTTCTTTCACATTTCAAAGGACATCCAATGGGAGGATATGGAGGAGCATTAAAACAATTATCAATAGGAGTTGCCTCAGGAAAAGGAAAAAGATATATCCATTGTGCAGGACAAGAAAATGGCTCTTATGATGATATGTTTACAACAGACCAAATAAAATTCTTAGAAGCAATGGCAGATGCAGCTTATTCAGTAGTAAAACATTTCAATGGAAATATTGCATATATTAATATTATGTGCAATATGTCAGTAGACTGTGATTGCTGTTCAGTTGCTGAAGACCCATGTATGAAAGATATAGGAATTTTAGCATCACTAGACCCAGTTGCAATAGACCAAGCATGTATAGACTTAGTAAAAAATTCAAATGACCCAGGAAAAGACCACCTATTAGAAAGAATTAACTCAAGACATGGAACACATACAATAGATGCATCAGCAGAATTAGGAACTGGAACAAAAGAATATGAATTAATAAACATAGATTAATATTATAAAACTAAAAAACGCATCAATTTGATGTGTTTTTTAGTTAAACTGTGAAACAATAATAATATTAACAAATTTTAATATATACCCCCATATTTACAAAATACCCATAAGGGTATATAATAAATAAGGTGGTGATGATATGGAAAAATGTTGTAATAAAACAACACATAGGACAGAAGAAGAAAAAAAGATTATCAATAACAGAATAAATAGAATTGAAGGTCAGCTAAAGGGAATTAAGAAAATGGTTAATGAAGACACATATTGCAATGACATTTTAATTCAACTATCTGCTATTGAAAATTCTGTAAAAAGCTTATCAAATCATATACTAGAAAAACATCTTTACAACTGTGTAATAAAAGATTTAGAAGCTGGAAATTTAGACATCGTAGACGAACTCATAGATTTATTCAAAAAATTTAATAAATAAAAGAAAGGAAAGAAGAAAAATGAAAGAAATAACAATAAAAGTAAATGGGATGGTATGTGGAGGATGTGAAAACAGAGTAAAAAACGCTGTAAGCACAATAGAAGGTGTTGAAAAAGTAGAAGCAGACCATAATAAAGGAATAGTAACAGTTAATATGAAGGAAGATATATCTAAGGAAATCATAGAAGAAAAAATTCAAGATATTGGATTTGAAGTAGTAAAGGAATAATAGGTATGAAAAAAATAATTTTATCAATTGATGGAATGACTTGCTCTGCATGCTCAAACGGGCTTGAAAAATATTTAAACAAACAAAAAGGAATAATAAATGCAAATGTTAATTTAGTAATGGCAAATGCATCTATTGAATATGACGAAAAACAATTAAATCAAGAAAAAATAGAGGAATTTGTAAAGCAAGCAGGATTTAAAAGTTTAGGTGAATTTAAAGAAATAAAGTTTGAAGATAAAAGCAAAAAAGAAAAAATAAAACTGATTATTTTTACAATATTAGCGATATTGCTAATGTATATTTCAATGGGACATATGGCAAATTTACCTATACCAGAAATAATAAATCCACATATGAATAGCATAAACTATGCAATTGCATTACTTATATTAACAATAATATTTATAGGATATGGATTTGACATTTTAAAAAATGGCTATAAAAATCTAATTCATAAAACACCTAACATGGATACACTTGTAACAATAGGAGTAATCAGTAGCTTTTTATACAGTATATATGGAACATATATGATAATAAAAGGAAAACAAATGGATCTATATTTTGAATCTTCAGCAATAGTCATATATTTCATAAAATTAGGAAGATATATTGATGGGATAAGTAAAGATAAAACAAAAGAAGCAATTAGTAAATTGGTAAAAATAACCCCAGAAACAGCAGTTATAAAACAAGATGGAATAGAAAAACAAGTAACAATAGACGAAATAAGCAAAGGAGATATTGTTATATCAAAACCAGGAGAAAGAATTGCAGTAGATGGAGAAATAATCTTAGGGAAAGCACATTTAGACGAATCCTTCATAACAGGAGAAAGTAAGCCTGTATCAAAAGAAATAGGGAATAAGATAATTGCAGGAAGTATAAACTATGACGGATATTTAGAATATAAAGCGGAAAGAATAGGAAAAGAATCTACAATTTCAGAAATTGTAAAACTAGTAGTAGAAGCAAGTAACACAAAAGCACCAATAGCAAAAATAGCAGATAAAGTATCAGGATACTTTGTACCAGCAGTTATACTAATTGCAATAATTTCCTTTTTAATATACTTAATATTAGGAAACCAATTTAATATAGCACTTAACACATTTGTTACGATATTAGTAATAGCTTGTCCTTGCAGTTTAGGATTAGCGACTCCACTTGCAATTGTAGTAAGTGAAGGACTATGTGCAAGTAAAGGTATTTTAGTAAAGAAAAGTGAAATATTAGAAAATGCGCAAAAAGCAGATACAATAGTATTTGACAAAACAGGGACACTAACATATGGAAAATTAAAAATAGCGAAAATCTTAAACTATAGTGATATAGAAGATAAAAAAATACTACAAATAGTGGGAAGTATAGAATCAAAAGGAACACACCCAATAGGAAAAGCTTTCACAGATTATATAAAAGAAAATAATATAGAAATGATAAAAGTAGAAGAATTTGAAAATATATCAGGACTAGGAATTACTGGGAAAATAGAAACATCACAATTTATTATAGGAAATGCAAAGATACTTCAAAAATATAAAATAGAAAATCCATATATTAAGGATGAAGAAGAGTTAGCAAGTGAAGGAAATAGTGTTATATATGTAGCAAAAGAAAATAAAATATTAGCACTAATAGGAGTAAATGACATCATACGAGAAGACACAAAACAAATAATAGAAAAACTAAACAAAAATAATATACAGACAATTATGCTAACAGGAGATAATAAACAAACAGCAGAAAAAATTGCAAAAGAAATAGGAATAACTAAAATAATAGCAAATGTATTACCATCTGAAAAAGCAAAAATAATAAAAGAACTAAAAGAAGAAAACAAATTTGTAATAATGTGTGGAGACGGAATAAATGATAGCCCAGCTCTTGCTAATGCACATATAGGAATTAGCATAAATAGTGGTACAGATATTGCAATGGATTCTTCAGATGTAATTTTAACAAGCAATAATCTAGCAAGTATATATAGCTTAATGAACATAAGTAAAAAAACAATAAAAATAATTAAACAAAACCTATTTTGGGCATTTTTCTATAACTGCTTAATGATACCAATTGCAATAGGAGTATTAAAGCCAATAGGAATAAGTATAAATCCAATGATAGCAAGTATAGCTATGGTATTTAGTAGTATAACAGTAATATTAAATACATTAAGATTAAAAAACACTATAAAAGACTAGGGAAACCTAGTCTTTTAAGATAGGTAAAAAAATATAAAAAAAGTATTGACAATTGAATAGATATTCAACTATAATAAATATAGAGTTG